>NZ_JBEXNT010000131.1:0-26320 GCF_040611255.1 Kitasatospora sp. NPDC002965
GGGGCAACAGCAACCACGAGGCCGCCGTCACCGCCGGCAACCTCCAGGACGGCCACACCTACTACTGGCGCGTGCAGACCGGTGACGGCGAGCTCGCCTCGGACTGGTCGGCCGGCTGCCAGTTCAGCCTGGACCTCACCCCGCCCGCCGTGCCGACCGTCACGTCCGCGGACTACCCGGCGTCCGGCACCCTGCCCGGCTCGACCAAGCACATCGGCGAGGCCGGCGCGTTCACCCTCAACGCGACGGACAACGCCAGCGGGGTGCTCTCCTACGAGTACGCCTTCAACTCGGCCATCCCCGTGGGCGGCGCCAACCGGGTCGACGCCTCCGGCAACGGCTCCGCGGTCATCAACCTCACTCCCACCATGTGGGGCACCAACACCCTGAGCGTCCAGGCGGTCGACCGGGCCGGCAACCGCTCGCAGCAGAACACCTACGCGTTCTACGCGCCGAGCAACCCGAACGCCAAGACCGTCCTCGGCGACATCACCGGGGACCAGCGGGTCGATCTCCTGCTTCCCGACGCCGGCGACAACCTACGGGTCTACCCGACCGCCACCGACCCGGGCACCGTCGGGATCCTGGCCTCCGACAAGGCCAACAGCCCGGGCGGCAAGGGGTGGAAGGGCACCCTCGTCACCCACCGCGGCGGAAACGGCATCCACATCGACGACCTGTACGCCTACCGCGACGGCGAACTGACCCTCTACCGCAACACCCTCACGACCGGCACCTTCCCGGTCACCTCCCAGTACTTCACCGCGAACTCGACGGTGGCGGTCAGACGCCCGCTCGCCCAGCGCTGCAAGCTCCTGAACGGACAGCCGTGCGGCACCGTCTACGCTTCCGACTGGACCCGGGTGAAGCAGATCCTCGCACTCGGCTCCGCCGACGGCACCGTCGCGCCGAACACCCGCACCGACCTGCTCACCGTCGAGGACGACGGCCAGGGCGGCACGCAGCTCTGGCTGTTCCGCGGCACTTCCGCCACCGGCGTCCTGGACAGTCCGGTCCTGATCTCGACCGGCGACTGGAAGAACCTCCAGCTCATCGCCCCCGGCGACACCACCGCGGACGGGCTGCCGGACCTCTGGGCCCGGGACGTCTCCTCCGGCAGGCTCCTCCAGTACCCGAGCCGCAAGGCCGCCGACGGCAAGGCCGACCTCTCGGCCTTCGGCAACCCCGTTTCGGAGAACGTCATCGGCGGGCTCGTCCCGGTGGTCTACCCGACCGTCGGGTCCTCGGGCGACTTCGCCGACGACGGGATCGCCGACATATGGGCCCTCAACTCCAGCGGCGGACTGGACCACTGGCGCGGAACCACCACCGGTGGATCCAGCAGCACACCCCTCAGCGGCTTCGCGGGACAGCCCGTCCTGGGCTTTCCCGGCGGTACGGTCAGCATCCACACCGCACTGACCGGCCGGTGCATCGACGCCCGCACCGTCAACGACGGTGACACCCTGACCCTGGGAGACTGCGGGAACGTCGACCAGCAGCACTTCACCTTCCACAGTGACAAGACCCTCCGGGTCTCGGGCAAGTGCGTGACCGGTGGTGACGACAACCGGGTCACCGTCCAGCGCTGCCCCTCGGGACCCGTCGAATCCGCGACCCCCGGCCAGAAGTGGGAGCTGCGCGCCGACGGAACCGTCCACAACCCGTCGAGCGGCCGCTGCCTGGACGTCCCGCATTCGAACGGGAACAGCGGCACCGACCTCCTGCACTGGGTCTGCAACGGCGGGACCAACCAGTCCTGGACGACCACCGCCAACGGTCCGAGCCTCCTGCACACCGCGCTCGACAACCGCAAGTGCCTCGACGCCAACAACGCCGGTGACGGCGCGCCGATCACGGTGTGGGACTGCTGGAACGGCACCAACCAGTACCTGACCTTCCACACCGACGGCACCCTCCGCGTCTACGGGAAGTGCCTCGCCGGTGCCGACAACGGCACGGGGAACGGAACCCGGATCATCCTCTGGAGCTGCCTGCCCGGCGGGGACGGGAACAGCCAGAAGTGGGAGCTGCGGGGTGACGGTTCCATCTACAACCCGCCGTCCGGGCGTTGCCTGGACCTCCCGTTCGGCAGGACGGACAACGGTACCGAACTGCTCCTGTGGGACTGCAACGGCGGCCCCAACCAGCGGTGGAGCACCACCTGACGCGGCAGCGCGGCCGGTGATCCACCCGGCCGTCCACTGATCCGCTCCGCCGTCCGTCGAGCCCGCTCCCGGCCCCCCGGGGCCGGGAGCGGGCTCCCGGCCTGTGGGGGCCGCCGTCCGGTGGCCGACGGCACCGGGGTGGGGCGGACCGTGGGCCGTGGGCGTCACTCATCCGTGCAGCCCGTCGACGGCCTTCCGGAGGCGGGCGGCGCGGGTGGCCGGGGTCCGCGCCTTGAGCAGCGGCAGGATCAGCAGGTAGCGGGCGGTCCGGTCGAGCGCCTCGAACCGGGCGGCGGCGGCCGGGTCTGCGGCCAGGGCCCCGGCGAGGTCGGGCGGGACGGTGGTGGTGCTCTGCGGGGTGTAGGCGGCGGCCCAACGGCCGTCCGCCCGGGCCGCCTCGATCTCGGCCTCGCCGGGCGGGCGCATCCGGCCACCGGCCGCCAGTTCCTCGGCCCGGTCGGCGTTCACCCGGCACCAGGGGCTGCCCTTGCGGCGGCGCGAGTACCGTTGCAGGAAGCAGTGCTCGTCGTGGGCCTTGCGGTGGCTGTCGATCCAGCCGTAGCAGAGCGCGACGTCCCGGGCCTCGTCGATCGTGACGGCGGTGACGGAGGAACCCTTCCTGGCGATCATCAGCCAGGCCCCGCCCTCCTCCCCGTGGTGCTCGGCGAGCCAGGACTCCCACGCGGCGGCGTCCTCGAAGTGCAGGACCGGCGGCGACGACGGCAGGGGGCGGGCCGAGGTCGGGGTGGCGGCCCTCGGCTTCGTCGGCTTCGTCGGCGTCATCGGCTCAGCATCTCCAGGTAGTGCCGGTTCTCCATGGCGCCCGGCACCCTGTCCAGGGTCGCGCGCGCGTCGTCGACGTGCCAGTGGAGGATGACGCCGCCGGGGCCACCGACCGCGACCGGCGGGGCGTGGCGGCGGTGGACGAGGCGGAACCCGGTCCGGTGATCACCGATCCGGGGCTCGCAGGCGACGGTCGGCCCACCTTTGTCCGATGGATCGAAGTGCGGCACGGTGCAGAGGATTTCGGCGTACCGGGACTCGGCCGCGGCCGGGTCGTCGGCCCACGGGTCGATGGTGGCGGGTCCGTGCAGCATGGTGATGACCGTCCCTGGGTCGGTGACATTCGGTGACATTCACCATCCTCCGATCTAAAGTGCTCACCGTCCGAGCACTTTGCGAGAGGAATCCCGGAGATGCGCGCAGACCGGCTCGTCGCGGTCCTCCTGCTGATGCAGGCCCGGGGCAGGGTGACCGCTGCCGAACTGGCCGGTGAGCTGGACGTCTCCGTCGCGACGGCCCGCCGCGACCTGGAGGCCCTGTCGGCGGCGGGCATCCCCGTGTACCCGCAGCCCGGGCGCGGCGGCGGGTGGTCGCTCGTCGGCGGCGCCCGGACCGACCTGAGCGGGCTCTCGGCGGCGGAGGCTCAGGCGCTGTTCCTGCTGGTCGGCCCGGCGGCGGCCGTGTCGGGCGAGGCCAAGGCCGCGCTGCGCAAGCTCGTCAGGGCGCTGCCCCGGACGTTCCGGGCCGACGCCGAGGCGGCGGCCGACGCCGTCGTGATCGATCCCACCGGCTGGGGCGGGCGGGACCGCCACCGGCCGGGAACGGTGGGCCTGTTGCAGGAGGCCGTGGTCCGGCGGCGCCAGGTCCGGCTGACGTACACCGGCGCCTCCGGGGAGCGGACAGAGCGTCTGGTCGACCCGTGGGGCCTGGTGGACAAGGACGACGTCTGGTACCTGCTCGCCGGGACGGAGCGCGGTCGACGCACCTTCCGGGTCGACCGGATCGCCGCGGCCGAGCCGACCGGCCGGGCCGCCGACCGCCCCGACGACTTCACGCTCGCCGCCGCGTGGGAGCAGGTCGTCGGCGAGGTGGAGCAGCGCAGGTCCCGCACCTGGGCGACGGTGCTGGTGGAGGACCGGCACGTGCGGGTGCTGCGTGACCAGTTCGGCCGGCACTGCGAGGTGCTCGGCGACGCGGCGGGGAGTGCGGCGGGGAGTCCGGCAGACGGCGCGGACGTCGGCCTCGGCGGGCACCGCGGGCACGGCGACGGGCGGATCCGGGTCCGGGTCGGCGCGCCGACGCCGCTCGACGTCGCCCGGCACCTGGCCGGCTGGGGAGCCCAGGCGGAGGTGGTCGAACCTCTCGCCGTCCAGCAGGAGTTGGCCCGTCTGGGGGCCGAGCTCACCGCCCGCTACACGCACGGACCGGCCCCGGACCCGGCCCCGGGCCTACGGGCGGGCTGACGGGAGGGATCCCGCCGGCAGGGGCCATTCGCGGTGGAAGGCCGGCAGCGGCAGCCTGCCCTCGATCAGCGGGGTACCGAACATCCTGAGGTGGGCGAGCAGCGCACCATTGAGGTCGACGCCGCCGAGCAGGGCCCAACCGCCCTGCAGCTGCGGGCTGCCGCCCGGCACGTCGACGGCCGGGGACCCGGTCGCCCGGGCCTGGAGGTGGCCGGGGCGGGTGGCCCGGTCGGCATTCCCGGGCGGGAATTGTCGGTTGCCGCCGGGAATCGAAGGATGGGTGCCGACGGACGAGGAACACACCCACGGAGGACACGTCATGACGACGGCACAGGACATCGCGGACCGCTACGTCGCGCTCTGGACGGAGCCCGACCCGGCACGGCGGCGGGCGGCGATCGAGGGGCTCTGGGCCGCGGGCGGCGTGCACCTGCTCCACCCGCCGGAGGAGATCCGCGAGCAGGCCGCGGCGCTGGGCTTCGGGGAGAGCGCACTGGAGGCTCGCGGGTACGACGCACTGGAGCAGCGGGTGACGCGCGCCTACCGGGAGTTCGTCGCGGGCGGGGAGTACTCGTTCCGGGGGGTCGGTGAAGCGGTGCGGCTCCGGGACGCCGTCCGGCTGACCTGGGAGATGGTGGCCGTCGGCAGCGGGGACGTACTCGGCGGCGGCGTCGACGTCCTCGTCCTGGACGACCGGGGAAGGATCATCACGGACTACCAGTTCCCCGCCTGAGGCGGCCGGGTCGCCCCGGAACGCTCGGCGTGGGCGTGCAGGGCGAGCGACGTCGCCTCGTCGACCGGCAGGAAGGCCTCCAGCCTCAGTTCGGCGAGCGTGACGTCGACCGCGGTGGCGAAGGTGGTGATCGTCGTCATCAGGTGCAGTTCGCCGAGCGAGGTGCGCAGGTGGAGGGGGACGGCGAAGCCCAGGTGGTCGGACGGCGTCGCCTCCGGCGCCCCGACGTAGCCGAGCAGTTCGGCGTGGAGCGCGCCCAGGTGGGTGGTCCGTTCGAGGATGTGGCGGGCCCAGGCGCCGAAGTTGAGGATCCGCGGGGCCAGGCCGTCCGGGTGCAGGGCCAGCCGGTAGGCGTTGGTACCGGGGCCGACCAGCTCGGCGCCCACCCCCTCGGTCAGCAGCCCGAGGGCGGCGTTGGCCGCGACGACGTCACCGGAACGGTCCACCACCAGGGCGGGGTACGGGAGATGGCCGTCGAGGATGTGACCGAGGGCGGTCCGGACCGGCGCCAGCTCGGGCCCGTCGAGCGGGTGCTCGGCGTAGACGGGGGCGTAACCGGCGGACAGCAGCAGTTCGTTGCGCTCGCGCAGCGGCAGGTCCAGGGACTCGGCGAGCCGGACCACCATGCCGCGCCCGGGCGCCGAGCGGCCGGACTCGATGAAGCTGAGGTGGCGCTGGGTGGTCCCGGCGCGGGTGGCGAGTTCGAGCTGGCTGAGACGGCGGTGGGTGCGGCGCTCGCGCAGGGTCCGGGGGAAGTCCACGGGAGCCATTTGTACACGGGGGCGGCTCCGGCCCCCGGGCCGGGCCGGCCCCGGGCTCGGCCCCGGGCAGGCCGGGGCGGCCTCAGATACCCCGCCGTGCCGCCACCGCGTGCGCGTCGATCGCGGCCAGCAACGCCGCGTGGTCGACGACGGTCCGGTCCGCGTACTGGACGGCGAAGTCGGCCACGGCCTCGGAGAAGGTGTCGGCGCTGCCCAGGTAGCCGGCGACGGCGAGACGGTCGCCGGAGCGGGCGTGGGCGCGGGCCAGGGTCCGGCCGCAGAGGTCGGCGTAGGCGCGCAGGTCCGCGGGCGCCATGTCGGCGACGGCGGCGGCCCCCTTCATGTCGCGCAGCTGGCGTCCGTAGAAGTGGCGGCCCCCGGGGCCGGTGGTCCAGCCGAGGAAGATGTCGCTGGCGGCCTGCATCAGGTGCTGGCCGGTGACGACGCGCCGGCCGCCGTGGACGACCGGCGCCTCGGTGAGGTGACGGCCCTCGGTCGGCGTCTCCGGCAGGTAGTCCTCCAGCACGGACCGTCCGGCCTCCTTGATCTGGAGGAAGAGGGGGTCGCGCTCGTCCCGGCCCTCCAGGAGGAGGATGAAGCAGCGGGTGCCGACACTGCCGACGCCGACCACCTTGCGCGCGACGTCGACCAGTTGGAAGCGGTCGAGCAGGACCCGGCGGTCCTCGGCGAGGGTGGCGCGGTAGTCGCTGAAGATCTTGCCGACCCGGCGCAGCTCGTCGCGCGGCACCGGTTCGATCAGCGGCGGGTCGCTGATGATGCGACGGCGGCCGTCCTCACCCCGCTCGGTGAGCTTGCCGAAGACCTGCAGGCTGGTGCGGCGGCGGGCGCGGTCGAGGTTGGCCTCGACCTGTCGGCGGCGACCGCCACCGCGGACCGTCGCCGGCAGGTCCGCGGTGTCGATCCGGGCGTACCAGACCTCGAGTTCGCCCATCTCGGCGAGGCGCCGCATGGCGACCGCGTAACCGTCCGCGGCGGCGAGCGCGGCGCGGTGGGCGCGGTCGTCGTCGTGGCCGTTGTCGCGGGCGGCGACCGCGACGCTGGCGGCGAGCCGTTTGACGTCCCACTCGAAGGGGCCGGGGTAGGTCTCGTCGAAGTCGTTGACGTCGAAGAGCAGGGCGCGTTCCGGCGAGGCGTACACGCCGAAGTTCAGCAGGTGCGCGTCGCCGCACAGTTGGACGGTGAGGCCGGTGTCGGGGACGGCGGCGAGGTCGGCGGTCATGACGGCGGCGGAGCCCCGCAGGAAGGCGAACGCGGATTCGGCCATCCGTCCGTAGCGGATCGGGCGGAGGTCCGCGAGCCGGTCCTCGGCCTGGTGTTCCAGCAGGCGGATCGGGTCCGGGCGGTCGGCGGCGGGGATCCAGCGGCCGTGGGCGGAGCGGGAGACCCGGCTGCGGGCGGCCCGGCCGCGCCGGCGGCGTTCGGCGGGACTGGTCATGCGCGGCTCCTCGCTGTGCGGCCCGGAGCCCCTCCACGGCCGGGACCCCCCTCCCCCGCGACGCTAGGCCACGCGCCGCGGGGCGGCATGTCGGGGCGCGGGCGGGGGCTGCCACGAGGTGGGCGAGCGCGTGACTCCCCCGCCGACGCTCCGCCGAACGGGTGAAAGGTGCGCGAGCGGACGGAGCCGCGCACCGTCCCCGCTCACTCCACGACGAAGTCCGCCATCATCGCCATGTCCTCGTGCTCCAGGTTGTGGCAGTGCAGCATGTACGTCCCCGGGTAGTCGGTGAACCGCACCAGCACCTCCACCCCCTCCGACGGCCGCAGGTCCACGGTGTCCTTCCAGCCCGCGTCGTACGGGCCCGGGTCACCACCGTTGCGGGAGAGCACCTGGAACTGGTCCAGGTGCAGGTGGACGGGGTGGTGGACGTCGCTGAAGAACCTCCAGATCTCGGTGGTGCCGAGCGCCGGGGCCGCCAGCACGCGGCCCGGCTCGTACGGCCGGTTGTTGATCGTCCAGCCGTCGTTGCGACTGCGGCGGAAGCCGAAGGTGCGGGTGGTGACGGCGGCGCCGGGGTCGAGCCGTTCGAGGGTGCAGAGGCGTTCGGGGACGGTCGCGTCGTCGGTCACCGGGCGGGAGGTGACGTCGAAGCGGAGGACCTCGCCGGTCCGCTCGCTGCCGAAGCGGTTCGTCAGGCGGACGGACGTGCCGGGCGGGTAGCGGGAGAAGTCGACCACGACGTCGAACCGCTCGGCGGGGGCGATCTCGACGGCGTCGTGCCGGATCGGTGTCTCCAACAGTCCTCCGTCGCCGCCGATCTGGACCAGCGCGCCGCCGTCGGCGGGCTGCGGGTCGAGTTCCAGGCGGTAGATCCGGGTGTTGGAGGCGTTGAGCAGGCGCAGCCGGTAGTGGGCGCGGTCCACCTCGACGCGTGGCCAGGGCGCCCCGTTGACCAGGATGACGTCGCCGAGCACGCCGTTCATGTAGTCGTCGGTGACGCCCGGAACGGTCAGCCCGGGGTCGACGGAGGGGTAGCGGAACGAGCCGTCGGAGGCGAAGGCGCGGTCGGCGAGCATGAGCGGGAGGTCGCGTTCGCCGCGCGGCAGCGGCAGGGCGTCCTCCTCCTCGTCGCCGATCAGGTGGAAGCCGGCCAGGCCTCGCCAGATGCCGGGGCCGGTGAAGCCCATCCGGTGGTCGTGGTACCAGAGGGTGGCGGCACGCTGGTGGCCCGGGTACGTGTAGCTGCGCTCGCCGACGACGGTCCGGCCCACGGTTCCCGTCGCGGACGTCCCGGCCATCCCCGCCATCCCGGCCATCCCCGCCATCGCGTGCGCCGCGTGGTCGGCCGACGATCCGGCCGGGAGCAGCAGGTCGACGGGGTAGCCGTCGCTGTCCGCCGGGGTGTGGCCGCCGTGCAGGTGGACCACCGAGGGCACCGGCAGCTCGTTGCGGTGGCGGACCACGACCTCGCGGCCCGCCCGCGCGACCATGGTCGGCCCGGGGAAGGTCCCGCCGTACGTCCAGGCTTCGGTGCGCAGGCCGGGCAGGATCTCCAGGCCGGCGACCCGCTGGACGATCTCGTAGTGGTCCGTGGTCGCGTCGGAGCGGACCGGAGCGAGGACGGGCGGCACCGGCAGCGGCACCCGGAACGGCTCCGGCAGCGGGACCTCGCTGGTCAGCAGGCGTCCCGGCCGCGCCTCGGCCAGCAGCCGGGCGGCCGGCGGCACGGCGAAGGCCCCGACCGCGCCCGCGCCGATCACGGCCGCGCCGACGCCGAGGAACCGGCGGCGCCTCACTGCGCCACCTCCATCGAGCCGCTCGGACGGGGCAGCCGTCCGGCGGCCGCGCCCTGCGGGTCGGCGGGGGCGCCGCCGCTCGCGGGCAGCGGCAGACGCCAGGCGCCGACCAGGGCGAACAGCAGGGCGCTGACCAGCAGGACTCCCAGGGTCACGTGCAGCCCGACCGCCCGGTCGTATCCGAAGGCCGTCTGGGCGCCTGCCGCGACCGCCAGCAGCGCCGCGGTGCCGAGCGGCCGGAACGGTCCGCGCGTGCCGCCCGGGCCGCGACGGGCGACCAGGCCGACCAGCGCGGCGGCCACCAGCTGGACGAGCACCAGGGTGTCCAGGGCCATGGCGGCCAGTTCGTGTGCCTTGAGCGAGTCGTAGTGGCCGTTCAGGAAGCTGGCGGCCAGCATCGTCTGGACCACGGCCAGGACGGCGAGCGCGGTGGCGGTGGCCCGCAGCACCAGCAGGGGCAGACGCGGCGGCAGGCGGGGCCGCAGGCGCAGCGACGGACGGGGCGGGCGGGGCGTGCGGGCCGCGGGAGGACTGCTCATCGGTCGGCCTTCTCTCTGCCGGGGCGCGCCGGGCCCGGCAGCGGGCACACCGGGCGTGCCGGACCGGCTCGGCGCGGGGGTGGACGGGACGGCGTCCCCGGGCGTGCGGCACCGGACGGACGCGGCCGTGAGCGTAGCTGATCAGACATCACGATCGGTGTGGATCAAGGGCCTTCCGGCCTTCTACCACCCTCTGGCGCCTGTTCGGCGCGGCTTTGTCACCCGAACGGGCGGTGCGCCAGACCCGCGCGCACCGCCCGTTCACGCCCCCTGCGGAGCCGGAGCTCCGGTCCTTCCCCCGGCCGTTCCCTCCCCCGGGACGGCCTTCCCCGCCCGGCCTGCGGGGACCGGACCGGTCCCCTCCTCGCCGTCCCTACTGCCGGCCGCCGCCCATCGCCACCGGACGGGTCCGCAGCAGGGCCCGGGCCGGCAGGGCGGTCGCGGCGAGGCAGAGCAGCACCGCCGCGCCCCCCAGCGGCAGCGCCGTCCCGACCGGGACGTACGGCGCCGCGCCGGCGATGCCCCGGGTGACCGGCACCAGGGTGGTCCAGGCGATCGCACCGCCGACCACCAGGCCGGTCGCGGCGACCAGCAGCGCCTCCCAGCGCATCATGCCGCGCACCTGCCGCCGGGTGGTCCCCGCCAACCGCAGCAGCGCGATCTCGCGGCGCCGGTCCAGCACCGTCATCACCAGGGTGTTGGCGGCCGTGACCGCCGCGAACCCGCCCAGCACCCCCGCCATCACGGTGTTCGCCCAGGCGCCGAGCTCCTGCGCCTTGTCGGCCTGGGCGACGAACCCGGCCCGGTCGGTGACGAGCAGAGCCGTCCCGCCGCCCACCCCGGCCAGCTGCTTCGCGACCGCGGCCCGGTCGGCGTCCGGCGCGTCCGTGACCAGCACCTGGCTGTCGTAACCGGCGGTCACGTGCTCCGCGACGGCCGCCCGGGGCAGCAGCGCCTGCCCGAAGCCGAGCCCGCGCTCGTAGGTGGCGACCAGCAGCGGCTTCGCCTCCGTACCGTCACCGAGCCAGAGCGGGACCCGGTCACCGACCTCGACACCGAGGTCGTCGGCCATGGTCCGGGAGAGCGCGACGGTGTCCGTCGAGCGGCCGAGCTCGGCCAGCGAACCCTCGTGCACGCCGAGGTCGAGCACCCGGGAGAGCCGGGCCGGGTCACCGGCGACACCCAGCGCGTTGGCGGTCTGCACCGTCTGCCCGCTGCGGTAGAGGACACCGGTGCGCAGCACGCCGACCGCCGCCTCCACGCCGGGCACCTTCGCCGCCTGCTCGGCGGTGCCGGCGGGCAGGCCCGGGCCCGTCGACGCGAGCACGTGGTCGGCGGTGATGCCGCTGCGCACCTGCTCACCGGTCTCGTGGCTGATCGTGGTCTGCAGGAAGAGCAGGGTGCCGCAGAAGGCGGTGACCATGGCGATCGGCGTGATCGCGGAGGCCAGCCGGCGGGCGTTGGCCCGCGTGTTGTCGGCGGCCAGCGAGCCTGGCGCGCCGCCGGCCCGCAGCGGGGCACCGAGCACCCCGGCCGCGCCCCGGGCCACCCAGGGGCCGAGCAGCGCGACGGCGGTCAGGAAGCACATCACCACGCCGAGCGCGGTGTTGGCGGCGTCGGAACCCTTCAGGGCCGAGGCGAGGCCGGCCAGCGACACGCCACCCGCGGCGAAGAGCAGGCCGATCACGGTGCGCACCTTGCCCGGACGGCCGGCTTCGACGGCTGCCGCACCGAGCGCCTGGCCGGCGCGCATCCGGGCCGGGCCGCGGGCGGCGACGAAGCCGGCCCCCAGCGCGGCGAGCGTGCAGACGCCGACGGCTGCCAGCATCGGCACCGGGCCGACCGACAGTTCCACCGAGTCCGGGACGGCGCCGCGCTCCACCATCTCGTCGAACCACCAGCGGGCCAGGGCCCGTCCGGGCAGGATGCCGAGCGCACCGGCGAGGGGGGCGACCAGCACCGCCTCGGTGGCGATGGTGCGGCGGATCTGCCGCGGGGTGGCGCCGATGGCGCGCAGCAGGGCGAACTCGCGGGCGCGCTGGCCGGTGGCCAGGGCGACGGTGGAGACGACCACGAAGACGGCGGTCATGGTGGCGGTGCCGCCGAAGGAGCCGCCCAGGGCGGTCAGCATGGTGCGCGCCTCGGTGAGCACGGGCTGCTCGACGGTGCCGCGGTCGTCCCCGGTCAGCACCTCCGCCCGGTCGCCCACGGCCTGCTCGACCTGCGCGGCGAGCGCCTTGGCGTCGACACCCTCGCGGGGCTGCACGGCGATCGCGTCGACCCGGCCGGGGTGGCCGGAGAGGCGGTCGGCCGGCTGGTCCGCGAACCAGGCGGTGGGCGTCCCGGCCGCCGCGGCGCCGAACTGCTGCGGGGCGGCGAGGCCGGAGATCCGGTAACTGCCGCTGCCGCCGGGCGCGGTGAGCGTCACGGTGGTCCCGGGCGCCAGCTTGGCGGCGCGCGCCGTGTCGGCGTCCAGGACGACCTCGCCGGCGCCGGGGGCGCGGCCCTCGACCAGCTTGTCGGCAGGGCCGGTGATGCCGAGCGAGGCGAAGCCCCGGCCGGTCAGCGGCGATCCCGCCAACGGGGTGCCGGCAGCGCCCTGCACCGGGAAGGCGGTGTCGGGGCGGGCGGCGGCCACGCCCGGCTGGGCGGCGATCCGGGCCACCAGCCCCGCGTCCAGACGGGCCCGCTCGGGCACCGACTGGCTCTCGGTCTCGGTGTCCTCGGCGCTCTTGTAGGTGATCGTGACGGTCGGGTCGGCGGCCACGACCACCGGCGCGCTCGCGTACCGGCCGGCCGGCACGGAGGCGGTGAGGCCGGTCTGCAGCAGCGTGCCGCAGGCCATCACGACGGCCGCGCCGAACAGCAGCGCGACGAAGGTGCCGACGAAGGAGGCGGGGCGGAACCGCACCGAGGCGCGGGCGAGTCCGTTGGTCATGCCGCCACCCCCACCGGGCGCGCGGCCAGCGTGACCATCCGGTCGGCGATCGTCCGCGGGTCCGGCCGGTACAGCTCGTCGGCGAGCGCGCCGTCGGCCAGGAAGAGCACCCGGTCGGCGACCGAGGCGGCCACCGGGTCGTGGGTGACCATCACGACGGTGGCACCCATCGAGTCCACCGCGCCGCGGAGCAGGCCCAGCACCTCGTGCGCGGTCCTGGTGTCCAGTGCGCCGGTCGGCTCGTCCGCGAAGAGCACGTCCGGGTCGGTGATCAGTGCGCGGGCGATCGCCACCCGCTGCTGCTGACCGCCGGAGAGCTGCCCCGGCCGGCGCCCGGCGTGGTCACCGAGACCGACCCGGGCGAGCAACTCCTTGGCCCGGGAACGGTCCTGGCGCTCACCGGCGAGGCGCTGCGGGAGCAGCACGTTCTGCAGCACGGTCAGCGAGGGCAGCAGGTTGAAGGACTGGAAGACGAAGCCGATCCGGCTGCGGCGCAGCTTGGTGAGCCGGTTCTCGCTCAGCCGGGTGATCTCCTCGCCGCCCAGGTAGACCTCGCCGGCGGTCGGGCGGTCCAGGCCGGCCGCGCACTGCAGGAACGTGCTCTTGCCCGAGCCGGACGGGCCCATGACCGCGGTGAAGGTACCGCGGCCGAGGGCGAGGTCGACGCCGCGCAGGGCGTGCACGGTCTCGCCGCCCCGGCCGTAGCTGCGCCGCACGCCGCGCAGCTCGATCGCGGCGTGGGCGTCGGAACGCCCGTACGGCTCGGGCTGGGGGCGGGTGCGGCGGGGTGCCATGGTGGGCCTTCCTTCGGGGATCGTCGCTGGTCGTCGACGTGTTCCAGGCTAGGAAGACGCGGCGCGGCGGACCATGGAGGCCGCTGGCGGACAGGGGGTGGGGTTATCCCCCGGCGCGCTCTCCGGGTGGCGTCAGCCCTCCCCGCCGCCGCCGGACGACGGCCCGCGTGCGGGCGCCGGTCGCGTGCCCGGGACTCCCTCCTCGGATCCTCCCCCTCGGGCCTCCTCGTCAGATCCGCTCGCCGTCGATGCCCTCGTACGCGGCGCGGAGTTCGGCGACGGCGGGGTGGGCCGGGTCGAACCGGGTGCCGTCGATCGCCGCGACCGGGCGGACCCCGACGCCCGCGTTGACGGCGACGGCGGCGACGAAGCGGTCCAGCCCGGACGGTGCGACGGGCTCGCGCCGCTGCGGGCCGCCGTACGCGCCGGCCAGCAGTGCCTCGGTGACGCCGGGCAGGGCGGCGGCGTCCGGTCGGACCAGATCACGGCCGTCGTGGAGGGCGAGGTTCCAGGTGGCGCCCTCGGTGATCCGACCGTCCTCGTCGACCAGCAGCGCATCGTCGTAGCCGGCCAGTTGGGCCAGCCTGCGGTGATGGAGCAGCCCGAACAGGCCGACGTGCTTCACTCCCGGCAACTCGCGCCGGTACACGGCGGTGCGGACCCGCAGCGGGCCGGGCGGGCCGGCCGGCGCCGGGCGGGTGGTGACCAGCAGCCGGGGTTCGGCCGGCGCGGCCGGGCGTTCGAGGCCGAGCGCCGGGTCGAACACGGTGACCCGGACGATCACCGGCGCGCCGTCGGCCGGGAGGACGTGCCGGATCCGGTCGCGGACCAGCTCCCGGTCCAGGGAGGCCCCGAACACCGTGCGGCAGTCGCGGACCAGCCGGTCCAGGTGGAGCGTCAGCCCGCGGGTGCGGCCCGCCTCGGCGCGCAGCGTGGTGAAGTGCCCGTAGTTGAGCAGGCCCAGCGCCGCGAGCTGCGCGGGGTCGGCGGGTGCGCCGTCGATCTCGATCTCTGCCATGCGGCGAGTTTCCCAGGTCGGCCCGCCGGGGTGCGGAGCGGTGCGCGGCGAGGTCATCGCGCGGGATCGCCGGGCTCACCGCTCCGGTCGCGGCCCTGCTCGCGGCCCTGATCTCGGCCTTGGTCGTGGGCCTGCTCACGGACCTGCCTGCCGCCCGGGCCGGCCAGGATCGGACGGTAGGGGGTCGTGACCGGCCGGCCGCCGTCGCGCGCCGACCGCTCGACGTGCTCGATCCGGTACGCGAGCCCTTCCGGCTCCCCCGCGTCCGACCACCGCCACGCCTCCGCCCACCACTGCGGGCCGCGCACCAGCGGGCGTCCGGCGAGCGCCAGGTGCAGGGCGAGCGTGGAGCGGGCGAAGTCCCGCACCCAGCCGTCCGCCCGGCGGTAGTCCGTGGTCTCGTCCAGCCGCAGCCAGCGGCCCTCGCGGCCGGCGGTGAGCAGCGGGGTCCAGCCGCCACCGGGGCCCGGCGCCCCGTCCGCGACCAGCAGGACCAGCCGGTCCTCCTCCTCCCGCACCCGGTAGGGCGGCAGTTGGGGCAGCCGCGCCAGGCCGACGGCGTGTTTCCAGGAGACCACCCAGAGACCGCGGCGCAGGTAGTACCGGACGGCGTGCTGCCACGTCCAGTGCGCCTCCAGGCGGTAGCCGGGCAGGCCCTCGGCCGTGGCGGCCCGGTAGAGCTGGTCGAGCACCGTCGCGGCGAGGCCGCGCCCACGCGCGGCGGGGCGCAGGTAGAGCGAGGAGACGGCCAACTGACCGGGCCCCTTCGTCCAGTTGTCGACGGCGACGGTGCCGACCGGGGCGCCGGCCACGGCACCGGTGGCGTCGGCCGCTCCGCCCACGGGGTCGGCGGTCCCGGCGGTGCCGGTCAACCAGTAGCGGCGGCGGTACAGCTCACCGTCCGGCCACTCGCGCCCGCTCTCTCCGAGCCGCTGTCGCAGGGCGCGCTCCTCCGCCGGACCGATCGCCTCCGGGTCCACCTGCTCGCCCAACTCCCCCTCGGCGCGCGACGCGAGGTCCCAGAGTGCGAACCGCCGCCCCTCACCCTCCCCCACCGCCCGCACCCCGGGCGCCGCCTCCAGCCGCGCCTGCGCCCGTTCCACCGCCGCATCCCAGGACCTCACCACGCCGTCCACGATAGCGACCGGACGGCACCGAGTGTAATTCCATGGACACCGAACGTCAGATCGGGTACGAATTCACTTGTTCGGAACACCTCGCGAAAGGGCGGACCCCACCCGTGCACGATCCCACCGTCCGGCCTGCGCGCGGCCCTCCCCCGCGCGCCCGACCGTGGTAGGGGAAACCCGACCACAGGACTCGACCTGGCCCTCATGACCTCGCCGACCTGCGCCGCTGCAATGAAGTGGTGCTGATTCACCGCGCCCGTCGAAGCCGTCCGAGCCCTCCCCGCCCTCACGATCGACCTCGTCTCCACGACCGTCACCGCCACCGCTCCCCCGGCGGGCGACGGCTGCTGTGGTGCGGTGGATGGCTGGTCGCGGCCGGCTGGGCCGGGGCGTTCCCACTCGTCTCCGGGCTGGGACCGCACCGGAGTTGGGGACTGTACGCCGCAACGGGATACCTGGCGGCGGCGGTGGCCGTACTGGTGCTGCCCCGGCGGTGGGCGTCCCGCTGCGCGGCGGCCGTCGCGATCGCCGGCGCGATCGCCGTACCGCTGGTCGTCCTGGTCGCCACCGGGCAGGGGCAGAGCGAGGTCACCGTCATCGAACGGTCGGGCGAACTGCTGCTCCGGCACGGCACGCCGTACCTGGCCGAGCCGCACACGGTCGCCGAGTACACGCCGTACCTGCCCGGCATGGCGCTGTTCGGGCTGCCTCGCGCACTGCTCGGATCGGACGGGTGGCCGGTCCGGATGCTCGGCGACGCACGGGTGTGGTGTGCCGCCGCGTTCTTCGGCTGCCTGGTCGCGGCCGTCGGACCGCACCGGACCCGGCTGCGGCTGCGGCATCGGGGCGGACCTGTTCCGGCTTCGGGGCCTGCCGTCGGCCCGGTCGGCCCGCGGGTCGGCACGCAGGTCGCGGCGCTGATCGCCTCGCCGCCGGTCGCGCTGCCGCTCTGCGTCAGTGGGGTCGACCTGCCACTCACCGGACTCTGCTGCCTGGCGCTCGCCCTGGCCGGCCGGGCCCGCCCGCTCGGCGCCGGAGCGGCCCTCGCCCTGGCCTGCGCGCTCAAGTGGACGGCCTGGCCGGCGGTCGCCGTGGTCGCCGCCCTGCTGGCCGCCACCGCCGGACGGCGGGCGGCGGTGCGCGCGACGGCCACCGCCCTGGTCGGCACGGCCGCGATCGTCCTGCCCGGTGCACTGCGCGCGCCCGGACCGCTGGTGCAGCAGGTGTTCGCCTTCCCCACCGGGCGCGGCGGGCTGCCCACGCCCGCGAGCAGCCCGCTGCCCGGCCGGATCCTCGCCGACCTCGGCCCGGCCGGGTGGTACACCTCCCTCACCCTGCTCCTGCTCGCCGGACTCGCGGTCGCCGCGTCGCTCGCGCTCCGCCCGCCCCGGGACGCCACCGGCGCAGCCGACCGGCTGGCACTCGGACTCGGCCTGGCCTTCCTGCTGGCGCCCGCCGGACGGTTCGGCTACCTCGCGCTGCCCGCGCTCCTCGTCCTCCTCGCCAGGCTGTCCGCGCGCGACCGGCCCGGGGCCGACCGTGCCCGCACCGCCACCGCCGTGCCCGCCCCGTCCGTACGTGCCCCCGCTCTCCTCGCCCCACCGCCGCGGGCGGACGGGTGCGTCCGTCCCGCGCCGCGCCGCCCCACCACCCCGGTGCCCGCCCGCCCCCGGCAACCGGCCCGCACCACCGCCACCGCCTTCCCCCGAACCGAGGTCGTCACCACCCCATGACCAGCACCCTCATCGTCACCAACGACTTCCCGCCCCGACAGGGCGGCATCGAGACCTTCGTCCACGCCATGGCCACCCGGCTGCCCGGCGGCGAGGTCGTCGTCTACACCTCGGACGAACCGGGCTCCGCCCACCACGACGCCGCACTGCCGTTCCCGGTGATCCGCGACCGGTCCCGGACGCTGCTGCCGACCGGTCGGGTCACCCGCCGGGCCGCCGAGATCGCCCGGGCGTACGGCTGCGACCGGGTCTGGTTCGGCGCCGCGGCCCCGCTCGCCGCGATGACGCCCGGGCTCCGCCGCCGAGCGCCGGGAATCCGGCGGACCGTCGCCACCACGCACGGCCACGAGATCTGGTGGGCGCGCACCCCGGGGGCCCGTCGACTGCTGCGGCGGATCGGTGACAGCGTCGACGTCGTCACCTACCTCGGTCCATACACCCGCGACCGGATCGCCCCCGCGCTCGGACCCGCGGCCCGGCTGGAACGGCTCGTGCCCGGCGTCGACGCCGACCTGTTCCGGCCGCGGCCCGGGCGGCCGTCCGACGAGTCGTCCGCACTGTGGCGGGAGCAGCGGGGCGGCGGTCCCACCGGGCCGGTGATCCTCTGTGTGGCCCGGCTGGTCCCGCGCAAGGGTCAGGACTCCCTGATCCGCGCGCTCCCGCAGATCCGGCGGGCCGTCCCCGGCGCCACCCTGGTGCTGGTCGGCCGCGGCCCGGACGAACAGCGGCTGCGCGACCTCGCGCGGCGGCACACCGAGCCGGGCTCGGTCGTGTTCACCGGCGGCCGGGAGCACGCGCAGACGCCCGCCCACTACGCGGCGGCCGACGTCTTCGCGATGCCGTGCCGCACCCGCCGGGCCGGTCTGGAGGCGGAGGGTCTCGGCATCGTCTTCCTGGAGGCGGCGGCCTCCGGACTCCCCGTCGTCGCGGGCCGCTCCGGCGGTGCACCGGACGCCGTCCTCGACGGCGTCACCGGCACCGTCGTCGACGGCCGCGACGACACCGCCGTCGCCGAGGCGATCGTCCGCATACTCCGGACGCCCGCCGCCGAGCGCGCGCGGACGGGCGAGGCCGGTCGCCGGTGGGTCCGGGAACAGTGGTCCTGGGAGACCACCGCCCAGCGGCTGGCCGCCCTCCTCGACCCCGACGCGTCCCCCTCGACCCCGAGGCCCACGCCGGCGACCGGCGACCGGCGACCGGCTCGGGAGTAGCGGGCCGGGCGCTCCCGAACGATGACTTTTGAAATATCGACCGGAAGGGATTTTATACCTTGCTACTGTTTGATTCACGCCGATCAAACGGAGGATAAGTCGTGTTCACCGTGGAGGACATTCCGGAATTCCGGATCGCCTACCTGAGGCACGTCGGCCCGTACGGGCCCGGAAATGCCGCCCCGATGGAAAGGCTCAAGGAATGGGCCACCACCAACGGCCTGTTCCGGGCCGACTCGGTCGTCCTGGGGATCGCCCGGGACGACCCCGCGCGGACGGCGCCGCAGAACTGCAGGTACGACGCGTGCCTCGTCCTTCCGCAGGACGCCGGGATCCCGCACGGCGAGGTCGAGGAGGCCCGACTGGCCGGCGGCCGTCACGCGGTCCTGGTCGTCCCGCACACCCCCGAGGGGTTGTCACGCGCCTGGGCCGGACTGTTCCACGCACTGACAGGTGCGGGTTTCAGTCCGGACCCCGGGCGGCCGGTTCTCGAACGGTACCGTCCACAGATGCTCGACGCTCACCTGTGCGAGATCTGCGTTCCCGTCCTCCCCTGCTGAGGCGAGCCGGTTTCTTCGCACGGCCGTGAATGCACCCCCCCCCCGGAGAAATTCAATCGAAAGGCTACGGGGCAGGCGCCCGTCGCCGCTCGTCGGGCCCGGGAGTCCGCATTCAGGGGGCGGCGGCTTCCCGCAGGACGCAGGCCGGTTCGCGCGGCTGGGAGAACATCGGCCGGTGGCCGGTCTCCGGCTCGGCCACGTGCCAGGCGGGGCGGGCGAGGAGGCGGCCACGGCAGTGGGCGGCCGGGGGCCGTCGGGCAGGCAGACGAGGTGCGGGGCGGGGAGCTCTCCGAGCGGTCGGGCGAGGGCTGCGGGCTCGCCACGCCGCTCGGCGAGGCCGGAGAGCGTCAGCGGGTGGTGACCCGGCCCCGGGACCGTCCGGCGGTTACTCGCCGCGCTGATCGGCGAGGTGGGCCAGGACGGCGAGGACGCGCCGGTTGCCCTCGGCCGGGTCGAGGTCCAGCTTCATGAAGATGTTCCCGCAGTGCTTGACCACCGAGGCCTCGGTGATGTTCAGCCGGGCGCCGAGGGCCTGGTTGTTCAGGCCCTCCGCCATCAGCCCCAGCACCTCCCGCTCGCGCGGGGTGAGCCGGCCGAGCGGCCGGTCCGCGGAACGGCCCCGGAGCAGGACGCGGACCACCTCCGGGTCGATCACCGTCTCACCGGCGGCCACCCGGCGCAGCGCGTCCAGGAAGTCGCCGACGTCGCCGACCCGGTCCTTGAGGAGGTAGCCGAGCCCGGCCTGCTGCGCGCCCGCGGCACCGAGCAGCCGGGTGGCGTACGGGGTGGCCACGTACTGGGAGAGGACCAGGACGGGCAGGTCGGTGTGGCGCTCGCGGAGTTCCAGGGCGGCGCGGAGTCCCTCGTCGTGGAAGCCGGGTGGCATCCGGACGTCGGTGACGACGGCGTCCGGCCGTTCGGCGTCCACGGCGTCGGCGAGCGCGGCCGCGTCGCCGACGGCGGCGACCACCCGGTGGCCGCCCCGGGTGAGCAGTTCGACGAGGCCGGCCCGGAGCAGGACGGCGTCCTCGGCGATGACTAGCCGGAGCACGGCACCTCCAGCCGGAGCCTGGTCGGCCCGCCGGTCGGGCTGGTCACCATGAGTCGTCCTCTCAGGATCGCGACCCGGTCGGCCAGTCCCTGGAGCCCGGCCCCGGCGGCCGGGTCGGCTCCGCCGCGGCCGTCGTCGGTCACCTGGACCACCAGCCGGCCGTCCGCGACCCGTCCGTGGACGGTGACGGCGGTGGCACCGCTGTGTTTGGCGGCGTTGGTGAGGGCCTCGGTGACCGTGAAGTAGGCGGTGCTCTCGACCGGGCCGGGCAGCCGGCCGGGCAGGTCGAGGTCGACCTCGACGGGGACCGGGTGGCGCAGCGCGATCTCGGCGACGGCCGCGGCGAGCCCGTGGTCGGTGAGCACCTGGGGGTGGATGCCGCGGACCAGGTCGCGCAGCTGTTCCAGCGCCAGCCGGGCCTCGGCCCGGGCACGGTCGACGAGCGCGGCGGCCGGGTCCTCGTCGGTCCGGCCTCCCGGTCCACCCGCCCGACCTTCGCGTTCGTCGGCCCCCGCACCCGGCGGGTGGGCCCGCTCGCGCAGTTCGTGGGCGGCGAGGCCGAGCGTCATGGTGAGGGCGACGAGCTGCTGCTGGGCACCGTCGTGCAGGTCGCGCTCGATGCGGCGCCGCTCGGCCTCGAAGGCGTCGGCCAACCGGGCCCGGGAGCGGGTCAGTTCGACGACCTGGCGACCGAGGTCCTCCTCCCGCGGGCCGAGCAGCAACCGGGCCAGCCGGACGTGGGCGGTGGTCAGCAGCGCGCCGCCGTAGGAGCCGAGCAGCAGGCCGACGAGGCCGGCCCCGGTCGCCGGGAGCGCGTGGAGCGGCCCCGGGACGGCATGGCCGGGGATCAGCATGACGGTCTCGGGGGCGAGCGCCCACACCACGACCGGGCTGACGACCAGGGCCGCGGAGAACACCAGCAGGGCGGTCAGGCCGAGGCCGGCGGCGGTGAGCACCGGACCGACCAGCGCGGTGTGGGCGAGTTCGCGCCAGGTCGCGCGCTCGCGCAGACGGGTCCGCAGCCGGGCGCGACGGCCGGCGCCGGGCAGCGCGCGGTGCGGGTCCGGCACGGCGTTCGGTTCGACCAGTCGGAGCCGGCGGCGTTCGAGGGCGCCGGCGGGCAGACCGGCGAGGGCGACGGCGAGCAGCAGCGGCAGGCCGATGCCGGCCACGGAGAGGGCGAGTCCGAGCAGCGCGAGGACGACGAGGAGCACCGTCGTCAGCAGCCCGATCAGGGCGCCGCCGACCAGGTAGGCCCAGCAGCGCACCGTGTGGGGCGTGAACGGGAAGCGGAGCGGTCGGGCGCGCAGCGCGGCCCAGACGGCGACGGGCGGCGACGGCGACGGTTCGGGGCCGTGGGCCGGGGGCTCGTTCGCCGCGAGCCCGGCGCGGAGGGGCTCACCCGCGCGCCCGGCGGCCGGCGCGGCCTCGACCACACCGGACGTACCCGGCGCGGAGTCGTCCGCCGTCGCGGCGTCCGGCACCGGGGCGTCCGGCGCTGGGGCGTCCACCGTCGGGGCGTCCGGCACCGGGAAGTCCGACGCAGGCGCGTCCGGTGCGGCGCCACCCGGGTACCCGCCACGAAGGGCCGTGCTCGTACGGCCTCCGTCACCTGCCCGCCCCTTGCCCATCAAGCCACCCTAACCGACCGGCTGACGCGCCTTCCGGCGGCTCAGGAAGCCCCGGCGGCTCCGGCCGTCCCCGCCACCTGCCCCGCCGCCGGGCTCACCGCCCGCCCCCGCCCCGGCGGGGGCCGGGGGCCGGGTGAGGGCGACCGCGGCGATCACGGCGAGCCCGCCGAACAACGCGTTCCAGCCGACCGGCTCCGCGAGCAGGAGGGCCCCGAGCGCCGTCGACCAGAGCGGGGTCACGTAGGTGACGGCGGCGGCCACGGCGGTGCCCGCCGTGCGGACCAGGTTGAGGCTGAGGATGTAGGCCACTCCGGTGCCGAGGGCGCCGAGCACCAGCAGGGCGGCGGCCGGTCCGGCGCCGGGCCAGTGCGGGGCACCGGCGACGAAGGGTGCGACCAGGAGCAGTTCGGCCCCACCGCAGGCGATCTGCACGGCGGACAGGGCGGTCGCCGACTCCGGGCGGCCCGCGAGGTGGCGCCGCAGGTAGGCGAAACCGGCGCCGTAACAGCAGGCGGCGGCCAGGCAGGCCAGACCGCCGACCGCGTCGACGGAACCGGCGCCGGCGCCGCGCCAGACGCCCAGGACGGTGAGCACCCCGGCGAAGCCGAGGCCGAGGCCGGCGAGCCGGCGCGGGCCGGGGCGGCGTTCCCCGGCGACGGTGGCGACCGCGAAGAGCAGGGTGAACAGCGGGGTGGTGGCGTTCAGCACGCCGGCCAGCACCGAGCTGACCCGCGTCTCGCCGTAGGAGAAGAGGACGAACGGCGCCGCGTTCAGCAGGACGGCCGCCATCGCGGAGTGGCCCCAGGTGGCGGGCGAGCGCGGGGCGGCCTCCCGGCGGACGGCGAGGATCGCCCAGAGTGCCGCGGCGCCGAGGAGGCATCGCCAGCAGGCCACCCAGACCGGCGGCACGCCCGCGTCGACGGCCACCTTGATCAACGCGAAGCTCGCGCCCCAGATCGCCGACAGTGCCACGAACCCCGGCCACCAGCGCTGCCGCACCCGGACCACCCGCCCTTCCTCGCCGCCCCGACCGGGTGTCCCGGCCGGCCGCGTGGACAGAGGGTGGCTCGTCGGCGGACCATGAGTCCAACAAGTCAAGGTGCGCAGCAGATGAGGAAGTCTCATGACCCCCGAGGTGAACCTGGCCCAGCTCAGGGCGCTGGTCGCGGTGGCCGACGCGGGCGGCTTCGGGGCGGCGGCGGCCGAGCTGGGCATCAGCCAGTCCGCGGTCTCGCACGCGGTGGCGGCCCTGGAGCGGGTCCTGGGCGCGCCCGTGCTGCACCGGGCCGCACCGGCCCGGCCGACCCCGCTGGGCGAACGGATCCTGCCGCACGCCCGGACGGCGGTCGCCTCCGCGGCGGCCGTCCGCACGATCGCCGCCCGCCACTCGGGCGGGCTCACCGGAACGGTCCGGCTGGCCGCGCCCACGACCGTCTGCCAGGGGCTGCTGCCCGGGCTGCTGCACGACTGGCGGGCCGCGCACCCGCGGCTGACCGTGCGGGTCTTCGAGGGCGAGGACGACGAGCTGACCGCCTGGCTGGAGGCGGGCACCGTGGACGCGGCGGTCCTGATCGACACGACCCAGGTGCCGCCGGGCGCGGTCACGCTCGGCTCGGACGCCATGCACGCGCTGCTCCGTCGTGACCATCCGCTGGCGGGCGAGGACACCGTGGACGTGGCCGAGCTGGAGGACGACGACTTCCTGCTCTCCGAGGGCGGTTGCGAACGCCAGATCCGGGAGGCGTACCGCCGGGCGGGCGTCCGGTTCGCACCCCGGCACCGGATCCGGGACCTCAACACGCTGATCGGCATGGTGCACGCGGGCGTGGGCGTCTCGGTGATGCCCTCGCTGGCGCAGCCGATGCTTCCGGCGGACTGCGTGCTCGTCCCGATCCGGCCCGCCGTGCACCGGACGCTCACACTCACCGGTCCGACCGGTCGACCGTGGTCCCCGGCGGTCGCGGGCCTGCTGACCGCCGTCCGCGCCGACCGGATCGAGCCCCACCCGTCCTGACCAACTACGCTTCGCCGCAAGCGACTTGAGGCTTATCCGCTTGTACCGCAGGAGCTGCCCGAACGGAATCCGCATTTCGTCGTACGACATGCGGGGGGACGGCGGGCGAGGATGGCCGTGGCATGTTCGCGCTGAACGGTCAAGACGGGGCGCCTCGTCCCCGTCGGCCGTGGTCTCTCTCCGCACGTACCCGCACCTCACCCGAAGGCAGGTACTCCGATGAACCTCCGCGCCATGACCCGCAAGCTCCTCCTCACCGGCGCCGCCGTCGTCCTCGGCGGCACGCTGGCCACCCTCCCGGCGCAGGCCGCCGGGCTCTCCCCCGCACCGGTCGCAGCCGCCGCACCGGCCGCGACCGCCGCGGTCGCGGCCCCCCCGCTGCTCGCCGCCCTCTCGCCCGGCGGCGCCGGGGTCCACCAGTGGAACGGATCCGCCTGGATCCAGGTCGGCGGCCCGGCGGGCACCGTCGTGAGCGGCGGCGGCGTCCTGGCCGCCACCAACCCCACCACCGGGGACCTCTACCGCTACGACGGCGCCGCGTGGGCCCGGATCGGCGGGCCCGGACGCCAGTTCGCGATCGACGGCTCCGGCCGCATCTTCGGACTGACCCCCGACGGCAGTGCCGTCTTCCAGTGGAACGGCGGCACCGCCTGGACCCAGGTCGGCGGCCCCGCCGCCACCATCACCGCCGGCGGCGGCAACACCCTGATCGCCACCAACCCCACCACCGGCGACGTCTACCGGTACAACGGGGCGGCCTTCAACTGGTCCCGGATCGGCGGGCCCGGGCGCCAGTTCGCCGTCGACGGCTCCGGCCGCATCTTCGGACTCACCCCCGACGGCAGTGCCGTCTTCCAGTGGAACGGCGGCACCGCCTGGACCCAGGTCGGCGGCCCCGCCGCCACCATCACCGCCGGCGGCGGCAACACCCTGATCGCCACCAACCCCACCAGCGGCGACGTCTACCGGTCCTTCGGCTCCGGCTCCGGCTGGGCCCGGATCGGCGGACCGGGCGCCGAGTTCGTGATCGACGGCGTCGGCCGGATCTTCGCCCTGTCCCCCGACCGCGGCGGCGTCTTCCAGTGGCTCAGCGGCACCACGTGGAACCGGATCGGCGGCCCGGCGGGCCGACTCACCGCCTCCTGACCGTCCGACACCGATCCGAATGACCGACCGACCGGCTGACCCACTGCCCCACTGACCGACTGACCGACTGACCGACTGACCGGAGAACGCCCCGGTGCCGATCCCCCCGGCACCGGGGCGTTCCCCGTCCCCCGCGCCGGGGAGTCCCGCACGACAGCCCCCACCGGGTCGCGCGCCGGACCGGCGACGCGCCGAACGGGGAACGCCGGGGGTGATTGAACCGGATCGGGCACGAACCTACAGTGGCGCCACCCCGCCGCCTCCCACCACCGGGGCCGCACCGGCCGTGACGGACCCCCACGGACCGGCACCCCCGACCGGGCGGGCGGCCTCCGTCGCCACCACGAAGAGGCTGCCATGACGATGCTCCTGGTCCACGGCTCGTTCAAGATCATCGGTTCCGAGCCGGACGGCGACACCGTCCGCTTCGTCCCGCTCGATCCGAAGGCCTGGGACCGGCTCCCCGGCTGTCCGGTCAAGCACAGCGCCGCCACCGGCGAGACCAGACTGCGGCTCGACGCCGTGGACGCCCTGGAGACCCACTACGACCGGACCGGCCCCGAGGTCAGCCAGCCGCACGAGTTCGCCCACGCCGCCCGGGACGCGCTGCTCGCCTTCCTCGGCTTCAGCCACGTCCAGCACGAGGGCGAGAAGGTCGTCGCCGCCACTCCCGCCACCACGCCCGGCTGGATCGCCACCCTCGGCGCCGACAACCTCGGCCGCTGCGTCGCCCTGGTCGGCGTCGGCGCCCCGCCCGGCGCCGACGGCAGCCAGGTCCAGATGGACGTCCCGCTGCTGCGGACCACCGCCAACCACGACCTGCTCTCCAGGGGGCTGGCCTACCCCACCTTCTACAAGAAGCTCTTCGCGGACCTCCGCACCGAACTCACCACCGTCGCCCACCGGGCCCGCACGGAGAAGAAGGGACTCTGGCGGGACGACGTCACCACCTCCGCCACCGGCGCGGTCATCCCCACCATGGAGGCGCTCACCGGCCTGGTGCTGCTGCCCAAGCTGTTCCGGCGGCTGGTCGACCACTTCAACCTGGTCGGGACCTCCCTCACCTGCCTCCCCGCCTTCCTCGCCGGGGCACAGGACGAGGTCGAGGTCATCCCGACCGACCGGACCGAGCTGAGCCTCAAGCCGCTGGTCCAGGTCCTCGACGGCAACGCCGTGCGGATGACCGTCGAGGTCGAGGACCTCGTCTTCAGCGAGGGCTGAGCGGGCGCCGCCCCGGCGCGCGCCGAGGCGGCGGGGCGGCCGGGCGACGGGGCGGGCCCGGGGCCGGACACACCGCCGCCGCCCGCGGCCCCGCGGGGGGGGCGGCCCGGGGGCGGGGGCAGCGGGGTGCCGGGGGCGGCCTGGCGGGGGGGGCCCGGGGGTGAGACGCCG
>NZ_JBEXNT010000132.1:0-26084 GCF_040611255.1 Kitasatospora sp. NPDC002965
GGGCGGAAGGGCTGCGCCCTTGCCCCTGGCCTGGCGGCCAGGGCGGCCCTGGCGGGCCGTCAGGCGCGCCCCTTCGGCGCCTGCGGCGCCTTTGTTTTGGGCTCGGGTAATAGGCGGCGCATTGTTGGTGGAATTGGCCGGTGGCCAATTCGTGGGAATGGGTGGCGCCTGACGGCGCTTTGGGTGTGGGGGTGTCAGGGGTGGGGGCGGGTGGGGGCCGGGAGGCCCGGCCGGTGGCCGGTCCGGGGGCAGGGTGCGGGACGGTGGGGTGGGGGGTGGGGTGTGCCGGGCCGGTGGCCCGGGAAGTGAGGGTGGGGCGGGGAGTGGGGCCGGGGTTGGGGCCAGGGGTGGGCGGTGGCGGTTCGGGCCCCGGCCGGTGGCCGGGCCCGTACCCGTTCTCTCGTGATTCCTCGGTGGAAGGGACAAGGGCCGGAAGGGATCCGGGCCCGGACGGCGGAGTGTCAGGGGCGCCGCCTGCGGCGGCCCCGGGGGCAGGGGCGGGCACCGGGGCCGCAGGCCCCGGGCGGGGGTGGCTGACGGGCCGTCCGGGCCCCTTCGCGGGGGCAGGGAGCCCGCCCCGGTGGGGCGGGGAACGGACAGGGCGTCACCCCCTCCCCGGAGACGGGGACACCCTCCCTCCCCCGGGCCCGCCGCCGGTGGCGGCGATGACGGCGGTGGCGGCGGCAGTGGCCCGGGGGAAGGTGGCGGGGGCGGCGGGCCGGGCGCAGCGCGGAGACCCCGGCGAACCCCCGGACACACCGTCACGGAACCCCCGGAAAACCCCAGGCAAATCCAGGAAAGGCGAAAACAGAAACGCGGAAATGGTGGACTAGACCACTTTACGGTGAATGCGCGCGCGAATTACCTGGGAATAGCGGACACCGACCGGCGGGATAAACCCACCGAGCGATTCCCAGAACCACCACGGAATCACCCCGGGCCGATGGCCCGCAACCACCCCCGGCAAACCCACCGAGGAACTCCCGAGGAAACACCCCGAACACCCACCCACACCCCAGAGGCCGGGCCACCCCGAACCACCACCACCCGGCCAACAGCGGGCCACCGACCACCCTGCCCGGCCGACCGCCCAGCCACCACCCCGGCCCCGGACCGCCACCGACCGCCCGACCAGTGGCCGAACCCACCGGAGGCCGGAGCACCCCGACCCGCCACCCCGACCGCCCCGGCCCCCGACACCACCACCCGGCCGACCGCCGGGCCACCCCACCCACCAGCCACCCAGCACCGGCCACAGAACCCACCACCACACCCCCACCATCCCCAAGCCGGCAACAACCCCCTGAACCCACCCCACAGCCCCGCCCAGAGCCCGGGACGAGGGCCCGGGGGTGGGCGCCCCAGAACACCCCGCCACCACCCCCCACAGCCCCGCCACAACCCGCAGGGCCCGGCCGCCAGGCCGCCACCAACCAAGCGCCGCAGGCCCACCACAACCCACACGACGCCACCAACCGCCACCCACCCACACCACCACCACCCACACAGGAGAAGAAGAGGGGCGCAGAGAGAGGGTTGTCAGAATTTCCGGCCACCTTGGTTGGCCCTCTGAGCTGCACCGATGCCACTGGGTGCCCCGGGCGGGGGTGTTGGCGTCAGGAGCCAGGTCAGGAGTTGGGTCGGGAGTCACGTCAGGAGTTGCGTCAGGAGTCCCGAGCGAGCCCGGCCGACACTCCGGGCCCGACCGGGCTTCCCTTCGATGCATTCTCCATGGTAGTCTTTCTCTTGTCAGGCCGGGTGGCTCCCGGAAGGCAATCGAACCGCTACGAGCATGGAGGACAGCATGAACCGCAGTGCCCGCAAGGCCGCAGGGATCGTCCGCAACCGTCGCCGCGCCGGTCGGTTGGCCAAGACCTTCGGTCACCGCCCGCGTTCCCTGGCCACCTACGCGCTGGCCGCGTGCGACATGAACCGCCGGACCGCCGAGGGCTGCGCGAACAGCATGCGCACTGTGGCGAAGGCCCTCAAGATCACGGGGGCCCCGGGCACCACCACCCGGACCATCGAGGGCCCGGCCGAGGGCGAGCGGCCCACCACCCGCTACACCCTGGACGAGGTCCGCGACATCGCCGAGAAGTACGCGCCGCGCAAGCCCCCGTACCGCGCCGTCCGCGCCCGGCTGCTGGCCCTGACCGCCGCCTGACAGGCGCCGCCGGGGGGGCGGGCGAAGCCGCCCCCCCGGCATTCCCAAAAACCACCGAAACCCAGATCCGAGAATCGGAGAATTCCCATGAAGAAGAACATCACCGCCGTTGTCGCTGCCGCCGCCGTCATCATCGAGAACGACATCCCGAAGGCCCACACGGCCAACGTCGAATTCTCCTACACCGTGAACGGGGTCAGTGTCGTCACCCGCGACAACCTCAGCACCCCCCACCGGACCCAGGCCCTCGCCCACGTGATGAACGCGTTCCGGGCCGCCAAGTGGACGTTCGAGCCCGGCGCGGGCGTCACCCTCACCGCCCCCGACGCGGTGTACCGCAAGACGACCAAGAAGAAGGCCCCCGCCGCGCCCGTGGCCGAGCCGACCGGCGACGCCGACACGTTGTTCCCGGCCCAGGAGGCCCCCGTCCTGGCCTTCGTCAGCGCCTAACCGGCACCGGGGGGCGGGGGCCTATCCCCCGCCCCCCGGGCCCTCCCGGGGCCACGAGAAGGCGCGCAGCGCCGGGCCACGGCGGCGCCAGCCGCCCCCGCCCGGCCCGATCGCCCGCACCCCCGAGCAGGGCCGGGCTCGGCCGCCAGGCCGAGCCCGAGGGCGTAGCCCCGCCCCCAGAACAAAGGTGCAGCAGTGCTGCGCCCCGACAGGCCGGGGCCGGGTGCGCGCTGCGCCCGGCCCGTCTCAGGAAGGGGATGCCTGATGGGCAACGAAGAGCGCGAGGCGTCGAGCGCGGAGTTCCAGGCGCTGCGGCGGGTCAGGGAGCGCAGCCCGGAGGAGAGGCGCGGTTGAAGGTGGTGCGCGCCCGGTTGGTTGAGCTGCTGGCTGTGCTGCCCGTCGGGTACGAGGCCCCCGAGGCCGGCCGGAGGCTGGTAGAGCACGCCCGGGCCCATGGGTGGCTGGTGTTGGAGCAGTGGGGGCGGGCGAGCGACGGGGCGCCGTTCTACACGGTCCAGGTCGGCCGGGCGGCCGAGGACAAGGAGAAGCGCCGGATTGGCTTGGTTGGGAATTCCGCCGCACGTGGCATTCATGGGGTGCCGCGCCCGGCCGGGTGCGGTTGTTCGGGTCGGGAACGGCGCAGACGCCCGAGGTGCCGAGGACTCATTACGCGCCGTCGGTGCGGCGGATTCGGGAGGTGATCACGGCGTATCCGGTGTCGTGAGGCGCAGATCACACACATTCAATGCATTTTCCATGGTAGTCTTTCTCTTGTCAGGCCGGGTGGCTCCCCGGAAGGCAATCGGACTACGACGAGAGGACAGAGACCATGACCGAGGCTCTGGTTAAGCAGACCGCCCCCGACCTCACCGGCACCTACGAGCCGTCGGCGCCCGGTGCACACACCATCCACGAGGCCCGGCCGCTGTACGTGGGGAAGAAGCGGGTAACGGTCACCGTCGAAGGACGCACCGCCTACCTGTTCATCGGGGGCGTGCACGAGACCCCCTACGAGCTGCCCGCCGACGTCACCAACGTAAACCTGTGGGCGCAGCAGGTGATTGCCGAGCGGTCGGCGCAGCCGGAGGCCCAGGCGGCGGTCCAGCCGGCTCCGGCCACCGCCCCGGCCCCGCTCCCGGTGGCCACGGTGAACGTGCCCGGTGCGTTCGCCGAGTGGCTGGAGGGCACCAATGCAATGACGGGGGACGACGACCACGACCCCCGGTCGCTGGCGCTGCGCGTGGCCGTCCAGGGCGGCCGGTGGGTCAAGCGCGGCCGGTCGCGGAGCCTGGTGGTCGAGGGTGGCAAGCTGGCCATGAGTGTCCTCACCGAGTACGCGGACGCCTTCCTGTCCATGTTCTGCGTCGAGGACGGATCCGCGACGCGGGCCGAGGTGGCCGGGGCGAGGAAGACCCAGGAGCGCACGCTGGCGGCGCGCGCCGCCCTGGTTGCCGCCGAGCGGGCCGAGCAGCGCCGCCGGGCCCGCCAGGTCCTGGTCATGTACGGGGCCGTTGCGGACGCGTCGGTCAGGGACAAGGAGGCGGTGTTCTACGGGTTCAACCCCAACACCCGGGGCGTCAACATCCCGGAGTTCATCGCGACGCAGTTGGGCCACGCGCGCGCCGCCCTTGAAGGGCACGAGTGGGAGCCCGTCAGCCCGGCCGAGACGGCCGCGCTGTTCGATCTCTCGGACAAGTCGGCCGACTTCCGCGCCGCCGGTCCGCAGCGCGGGACCCGACCCAACTGACCACCGGCCAGGAGGCGCCGCCCCCGCCCGGAGCGGGGGCGGCGCCCGCCGCAGGACACCCCCTACGCATGTCAGGAGACGCCCCGGTGTACGCCCTTCCTCTGTCCGCCCCGATGAGCAGCATGCTTCTCAAGGCCCACCGCGCCCCCAAGGGGAAGATCACAGACGGCGGTCTGACGCGGAACGCCCTGGAGCGCCGCAAGCTCGCTGAGGCCCGGCTGGAGACCACCGAAGAGGTCGACCGCCACGGCGCCCCCCGCAGGCGATTCCGCTTCTACCTCACCCCTGCCGGGCACTCTGTCGCCCGGCAGATCATCGAGGCCGTCAGGGCCGCCCCCGCCCCCGCCCCGGGACCGGGGCGCGCGGTCAGCTCCGCTGTGATGGCCCGCCGGCTCCGGCAGGGCTGGGACCCGGCACGCGCCGCCGCCACCCCTGTTGGCCCGGCCCTGCCGGAGCGCTCCGAGGGGGCGCAGCGGTAGGCGAAGGCCTCTGGGGGATCCCCGGCGGGCCGTGTGCCCGCCGGGGGCCGGTCGGGTCCAGGAAGGCCGGGCCGGGCCGCGGCTGATGGCCCTTCCAGTGCCGCGGGTTGCGCCCGGCGCCGGCCCGCGGGCGGAGGCCGGGCGTATCCCGCTCGCCGCGTGTGGCGTGGATCACCTACTTTCAATGCATTATCCATGGTAGTCTTTCTCTTGTCAGGCCGGGTGGCTCCCGGAAGGTAATCGGACCACGACGAGAGGAACCGCGATCATGTCGACTCTGGCGCTGCTCACCCCCAAGAAGCCGGTGGAGACCGCCGGGCCGGGCACCCCGGCGCTCCCCGCGCCGCTCCGGGAGCTCCCCGCCGGACTCTGCTACCGCGCGGAGCCGGTCGCCCATCACGGCCCGCACCGGGAGTACGTGGTCCCGGGCACGTTCGTGGTCCTGATCGACGGCGAGAGCCCGTGGGCGACCGCTCGGCCGGAGGAGTGCCTGGACACCAGCGGCCAGGGTGTCTGGATCGCGGACTACGAGGTTCTCGTGTGCCTCAGCTGCGGACTGGACTGCACCTGAGTGCGCCGGGGGCGGGCCGGACGGCCCGCCCCCCTCCCCCGGAACCGGGGCTCAACACGGCCAAGCCCGGGGCGGGTGGCTCCCGCCCCGGCATCGAACCGCACACCGCGAGATGGGATCACGATCATGGGAAGCAAGTCGGAGTTCTTCGAGCCGGGCCGCACGTACGTCCTCGCGGACGCACTCCTTGCCCCGGAGATCCGCACGGTGTTCGAGTGCGTCGCGGTCGCCCCGCACCGGCAGCACGGGGACCTGCGGGCGTTCGGGTTCGCGGGCAGGCTCGGCAACCCGGACCGGTGGTCGTCGGTCGCCTTCCAGGAAGCCCAGTGGTCGAAGGGCTGGGCGGACGCGGGTCCCACGCCCGTCCGGTCCGCCGAGCCGGAGCCCGAGGGCAGCGAGGACCAGGACCCGGAGGGGGTCCCGGCGGCGCACGCGGGCACCGCCCCCATCCGGCGCGGGACCCTTGTCCGCTATCACGGCAGCGTGACGGACCAGCACGGTCTGTACCGCTCCGAGCCGTGCGTCTGCCAGCGCTGCGCCGGGGAGCCCGACGGACCCCGGTACGTGCTGCGCGACCGGGCCACCAACGACGTTGCCGTGCGGTGCGTGCGCCGCAAGTCGGTGTCCCTCGCGCTCTGAGCCGCCCGCCCGGCGCCGGGCGGCGGCCAGTCCGCCGCCCGGCGCCCCGCCACCGCTTCTCTGCCCAAGGAGTCCGACCGATGACCACCCGCCCCGCCCGCGCCTTCCGCCGGCGCCTCCAGGCCATGCGCCACAGCCGTCTGTTCCGCCCGCTGGCGAGGACGGCCCACGCCGTCCGGCGGGAGCTGACGTGGCTTTCCGGATGGCTGGCTCAGGCACTGTCCGAACGCGCCTACCACGTCGTGTTCGAGTACCCCGACACGCCGCGCGTGCACGTGTACCACGTGTCGGCCCGGTCGCTCGGCGCCGCCGTCCGCCAGGCGGAGCTCACCGAAGCCTGGCGCGCGGCCGACGAGGGGCGGCCGGGCGACAGCCGCCCGGTGCCGGTCGCGATCGCTTCCGAGGGGTGGTGGACCTACTTTGAGGACCGGGCCCACGAGCACGACGACGCCCCCTGGTAGGCCGCTCCGGGCCGCCCCGGCGGGGCGGCCCGGAAGGCCGGCGGCCCCCAGGGGGGACGGTTCGGACCGACCGCGGGACGGTCCCGCCTTCGAAGGCGCCTTTCCGGCCGGCGGCAGGAACGGCCGTTGCGGGACGTGCGGAAGCGGGCACTCAAGTCGACTCAATGCATTATCCATGGTAGCCTTTCTCTTGTCAGGCCGGGTGGCTCCCGGAAGGCAATCGAACCGCTCCCCCGAGAGGACCCGCACGTGAACGGCAACGGCACGATCATCTCCGCGCAGCCCACCTCCCACTTCCTGGCGCGCTGCAAGCCGTGCGTCCGCCCCGTGCGGGCCGAGGTGCCGAACCCGCCGTGCCCGGAGTGCGGGCAGATGCTGCGCGGTGAGCGGCTGTTCGCCGTCACCCGCGACGAGTCCTGCGACGCGAGCTGCATGGGGGCCGTCGGCCCGTCGTGCTCATGCTCGTGCGGCGGGGCGAACCACGGCAAGTCGTTCGGGGCGCAGTCCACGCGGGAGGAGACGGAACGGGCCGTCACCGCCTACCGGGCCCGCGTCGCCCGGGAGGAGGAGAAGCGCGCGAAGAAGGAGGCCGCCACGCGGACGCGGGCGCAGCGGGCGTTCGAGGCGTGGAGCGCCGCCGAGCCGGGCCGCGCGGAGCTGCTGGCCTACCTTGCCGAGGGGTCGCACGACAACGACTTCGTGGCGGACATGGCGCGCGAGGTGGCGCAGCTGCGGCCGCTGACGGTGCGCCAGGAAGCAGCGGTGGGGCGGTGCATGGAGTACGCCCGCCGCCGCGCCCAGGCGCAGCAGCGGCGCGCCGAGGAGGCCGCCACGGCGGCCCCCGTACCCACCGGCAAGGCGCTGGAGATCGAGGGGGAGATCGTTCACGCCCGCTACGACGACGCGGACTTCGGGTCCGCTGGCCGCTACAAGATGTTGGTCCGTGGCGAGGCCGGGTGGCGGGTGTGGAGCACGGTCCCGGCCGCGCTCCTCCGCGCACTCGGCGACGGGCCCGCGCGGTCCTTCCAGGGCAAGCGGGTGAGGTTCACCGCTGACGTGGAGGTGTCGCCCAAGGACGCCACGTACGGGTTCGCCAAGCGGCCGCGCAAGGCCGCCGTCGCCTGATTCCCCCCGGTGGGGCGCGCCGTCCGGGCGCGCCCCACCGGCGCGCGCCGTCAACTCCCACAATCCGGAGGATCCCCATGTCCAAGCCCCCCATTGCCGTGGCCATGAACCGAGCGGCCCCCGCCGTCCTGGCGCCCGGAATGGTCGTCGAGTGCGAACGCGTGCAAGCCGGCCTCAGGCGGATGGGGACGGCCCGGGCGGTTGTCCTGAGTCGGTTCGGCCAGGACTCCACAGCGCCCTACGTCGTGTGGTTCTACGACGCCGAGGGCCCGGCCCGGTTGGGCGACGACGCCACCGTGTCACTCAGCTTCCCGCGCGAGATCACCCATTTCTGGCCGCTGAGCGCCCTCTCGGAGAAGTCGCTGCGCCGGATCGTGGCGGGCGCCCACGGGTTCGACGCGGCGGCCGGGGCACGGCGCCAGGCGGGCGAAGCACTGGAGCACAGGCGTGCGCAGCGGCGCCGCTGACGGATCGCCGGGCGCACGCCGGCCGTCTGTCGGCGCCCGTCGCAGCAGCGGTCCGGCCTGCGCCCGGCGATCCACCCCCTAGTTTCAATGCATTAATCATGGTAGTCTTTCTCTTGTCCGACCGGGTGGCTCCCGGTAGGCAATCGAACCGCGACCGAAGGAGAACGATCATGGCCAAGCGCACCCGCCGCCGCACCCTCACCGAGGCCGAGAAGGCCGTCAAGGCCGCCGAGCACAAGGAAATGACGGAGAGGCTTCGTCAGGGTCTGGAAGACGCCGTGATGGGCCTGGCCACTTCCGAGGGATGGATGGCCATGCTGACCCAGATGGCCCGGGCCGCCGGGACCGAGATCGGCCGCTTTTCCGCGAACAACATCTTCCTGATCCTCACGCAGTGCCCGCACGCGACCGCCGTGTGCACGTACAAGCAGTGGCAGGAGCGCGGCCGACAGGTGATGCTGAACCAGAAGTCCCTCCGGATCTTCGCCCCGATCACGGCCAAGAAGAAGGGCCAGGAGGCGGACGACGTCCCCAGCGAGGAGGAGGGCGGCGAGGGTCGGCCGAAGGGGTACATGCTCGTTCCCCGTTTCGACGCCAGCCAGACCGAGCCCATGTGGCAGCACAAGCCGAAGGACGGGCTCTACTTCATCACGCCCGCCCTCCCAGCCCCCGTGAAGCGGTTCGGTGCGGGCACCCCGGGCGAGGCCCCCGCCGAGATGTGGCGGATGCTGACCGCCTACGCCGTGCACCACGGCTACAGCGTCGAGACCGGAGAGACCGGGACCGCACAGGGCTGGACGCGGCCGTCCACGAAGACGGTACGGGTCAGCGACAAGGAGAAGGCCGCCCAGGCGTCCCTGACTCTCGCTCACGAAGTCGCCGGGCACATCGGGTGCGGTCACGTCGCGGACATGGACGGGTACTTCCGCCACCGGGGCCGGATGGAGACCGAGGCGGAATCGGTGGCCCACATGGTCGCCGCGTTCTACGGCGTGGATGCCACGGTGGAGTCCGCCGACTACATCGCCGGGTGGGCGGGCCGCGAGCCGAAGGAGGTCCGCGCGATGCTCACCGCGACCGCTGAGACCGTCCGCAGTACCTTCCGCGCCTTCCTGGAATTCCGAGAGAGCCCGGAGGCCGCCGTCGCCATGGAAGCCGCCCAGGCGGGCGCCCTGCCCGTCGCGTAACGCAGCTGCCGGGGCGGGGAAGCCCCCGCCCCGGCCCCACTGCCGCGAGGCACCACGGCCGCCACCATCACGTCGCCACACACGAAGGAGCCACCATGCACACCACCACAACCGCCCTCCCGACCTCCCGGAAGGTGCCAGGCACGGTCTCCGCCGTCCTCGACTACGCACGCCGGCACGGCTGGAGCGCCGAGGTCACGTGGTCCCCGGCCGACGTGACCAACACCGGCGACGGATGGGTGGCGACGGTGGGCGCGGACACCGCACGCGGGCGGGGAGAGTTCCGCCTGGTCTGGCGCTATCGGGGCACGTACCTGAAGTTCGAACGCTACTATTCGGAGGGACGTGCCCCGGGCGAGTGGCGCGAGGCCCCGACCCTGGTGTTCGCCCGCTGGGCGATGCGCAACAACCCGGTCCCTTCGGCGAGCTCGGACCCGGTTCGGCGATGGCGCGAGACGGACGCCCTGCCGCCCAGCGTGGACGAGCTGACAGCCGCCATGCTGGCCCAGGCCCGGTACGACGCCGACAAGTCGCACCTGCCGCAGACCGTGTTCGCCTCCCGGTGGATCGGGCGGGAATTCCTCGGTGCGGACTGCCTCCTCACCAGCGCCGCGATGCCCCACGAGGACTCGCGGCCCGGTGACGCCCACCCCGACAGCACCCCGCTGTTGACCGTCCTGCCCTCGTTCTACTTCCGCACCGTGCCCGCCGAGCGAGAGCCGAGGCGGGCACAACCGGGGCGCGAAGCGGGAGACACCCTCCCTTTCGCACCCGGCCGAACGTGATCGCCACGGCCCCCCGCCGGGGGTCGAGGGACGTGCCGCCAACTTGCTTCGATGCATTATTGACGGTAGTCTTTCTCTTGTCATGCCGGGTGGCTCCCGGAGGGCAATCGAACCCCGACGATCCGAGAGGTCCAACCATGTCCAGACCGAAGACGCCGCCCTACGCGATCGACCCCTACGACTGCGGCTGCACCCAGTGCATCCTGGGCGACTTCGTACCCCTGCGGGAGGCGACGGACGAGCACATCGCGCTCATGGTGACGGGGAAGCTGCGGAACAACACCTCCGTGGACTTCCGGATCACGGCGCAGTGGTCGCTCTCCGACGGCTTCCGCCCCGTCGCGGCGACGGTCTCGTCGGTCGAGGTGACGGCGGAGGTCTGGAACGGCCCCACCCTCACCTGGGATCTCACGTCCCACCTTGACGGCCCGCTCGGCCAGCTCTTCGACCCCAGCACGACCGACGACCGGTAGCAAGGCCCGGTGCTGCCAGCCACACCCCAGGCTGGCAGCACCGCCTCCCGACCGCCGGGCCCGCCACCTTCCCACTCTCGCGCTCCGGCCGACCCCAGGTCCGCCCCGCCGGGCCGCGCGCCCCACCGCCCGGAGCATGCCGACACCCGCAGCCCACCCACCCCAACACCTTGGAGCACTCTGTGCCCACGCACGCCACCGCTCAGCACATCGGCACCCGTTCGCACCAGTGCGACGCCACCGCCACCCGGTCCACCGGCGACGGCGGCCGCGCCTTCGTCCTGCTGGACGGGATCGGTTCCAGTGACCAGGTCCGGGAGTGGACCCGCGCCCGGGCCCGGCGTCTGGCCGATCTGACCGCCCGCTCCCTGGAGCCGGACGAGGCCGTCACTCAGGTGCAGAACGAGCTCGCCGCTCAGGCCGGCTGGGCGCCGGGCGCGTGCGCCGTCGCCGCCGTGACGGGGCCGGATCAGCTGCTGCGCGTCGCGTGGATCGGCGACTGCCGCGCCTACCTCCTGTCCCCGGACGGTCACCTTCAGCGGCTGACCACGGATCACAACCTGCGGGCCGAGATCGAGGCCGCCGGGGGCCAGGCGCCTAGGTGGTCCCGTAACCGCGTCACCCGCTGTCTCGGCCACCCGGACCCCGGGGCCGCGATGGAGCCGGAGCGGACGGCCGTGCACGACCGCTCCGGTGCGCGGCTGCTGCTCGCCTCCGATGGCTGCTACGAGCCGATCGAGGACGCCGCGCGCGATCTGGGCGCGGAGCTTGCCGCCCTGGACCCCGCCGGGTGCGCGAAGCATTTGGTGAGCCTGGCGCTCGCCCTGGGCGGAGAGCACCGGGACAACGCCACGTGCATGGTCGTCGACTTCCCGCACGCCCCGGCGGCGGAGGCCGGTGCCGGGCGCGTGCTGTGTGCCCACGGCCGCGCGTTCATGTGGGACAGCTGTTCCGGCTGCGCCGCCGCCGAGGAGACCCCGCACCCCGCCGACCCCGTCACCATGCGGTCGCCCTGGACCTCCCGCATGGTGAAGCGCTGCCGGACCTGCGCCCAGCCGCCCGGCCGCCGCATCCACAAGGGCGCCTGAGCGCTGCCCGGGTGCCCGTCCCGCACGGGCACCCGGGCAGCGCCCGGCAGCCACCCATCACCGATCAGTCCGAGGAGAAGCCGCGATGAAGCGCACCCTTGAGCGGGCCGTCATGTCTGCCGTCCTGGCCACCTGGACCCCTGCCCGCCGCGGTGCGAACGCCGGCGCCGCCGCGGTCCGCATCACCTTCCCCGAAGGTGCCTTCCCGCGGGCGCCGGCGTGGAGCCCGGGCGACCGCTTCGAGGTCTGCCGGGCCGGGCAGTCCTGGATACGCCGCACCCCTGAGGCCACCACCATGGTCGTGGCCGGTGCGCAGCTGCCGCTGCGCGCCGTGGGCGTGCCGGACGGCCCGGAGGTGTGGACCGTCACCGGCCCGGCGGACGCGCAGCCGCCCGCGTTCCTGTGGGGACAGCCGGCCCGGGTCACCGAACTGCGCCGGGCCCCCGGTATCCGCGTGGGCCGGGAGCTGCTCTCCGGCCACCCCGCGGCCGCAGCCGCGGAGTACTGGGAGGCGTTCGCCGGGCGGTGGGGGTTCCGGCCGGCGCGCAAGCCCGACGGCCGGTGGTCGCTGCTGCTGCCGTGCCTGCCCGCGCACCCGAACGGGCCGAACGAGCGCGAGGTGATCGATGCCGCCGCGCTGGTGGTCCGGGAGTTCGGGGGCAGGGCCGCAGTCCGGCCCTATGACCAGGTCGGGGACCCGTTCACCGTGTGGCGGATCCTGGAGTGCTCGGCCGTCCAGCTGCGGACACGGCCAACCTAGATGCATTTTTCATGGTAGGCTTTCTCTTGTCAGGCCGGGCGGCTCCCGGAAGGCATTCGAACCGCAGAAGAGGGGACATTCCCATGAGCGACAAGACCACCGACCCGATGGACGAGGGCAGCCCCATCGCCACCTACAGCCGCGCCGAGGCGATCGCGGACGGCGTCCTGGTCGCGGTGCCCGAGGAGGCGCAGCGTCAGGCCGGGCTCGGGTGGCCGACGGCACTGTCGGAGATGGTTCACACCCGGTGTGTCACGTGGAACGGCGACCAGGAGGTGGAGGCGTCGCGCCTGCGCGCACTGCTGCGGAGCGCGAACTCCGCCGTCCGGTCGGCCATGGGGCAGGGAAGGACCTATCCCCACGTGGCCTTCACCTTCGTCTTCGAGGAGGTCGACAGCCCCGGCACCGGTCGGGAGACGCAGCTGGTCGCGGTCAGGGGGATCGGTGATGACCGCGAGCGGGTGATGACCGTGGTGTTCCTCCGCGAGGACTGACGGGCCGTCCGGGGCGTGGTTTCGGCCGCGCCCCGGATCCGGTCCCCATCGGACGACCCTGCCCGGGAGGAGGGGCAATCGGCGACCGCCGGGCAAGCCCGCCCCACGCCGGGATCCTCCCGGCCGACTGCACGCAATCGCCCCTTGGAGGCACCTTGACCGACCGCACTACCGACAGCACTTCGTTCCTGGACGTCATGGGGGCGCTGGAGCGCCAGACGGCACTCGCCGCCGAGGCTTGGGACACCGCCCAGGAAGAGATCGACGCCGCCCGCGAGCGCCACGGCGAGACGGAACAGGGGCCGCTGTGGAACGCCTTCCTGCTGCTGCAGCCCTCCGACGTGCTGGAGTCGGCGCCGCGGCTGTACCGCGCGCACGTTCGGGAGCTGCTGGAGAGGGTGGCCACCCGCCAGGACACCAGGCCGGCCACCGGCGCCGAGCTGCTGGCCGCCGTGTCGGCGGGGAGCGTGCAGGTCCCCCTGCCGCCGTCCGCACTGTGCCTTGCCGCCCGACTGACGGCCCAGCTGCCCCCTGGAGACACCCTGCCCGTCGACGCCGAGGTGCTGGACGTCGAGGGCTACGAGCGACTGTTCGGCGCCGAGGCGGACGAGCACGCGCGGCGACTGGGCGCCATGCTCCACCAGGACTGGCGCACGCAGGGCTGAGACCGTCGGCGGCGACCCGCAACGACTACTTTCAATGCATCATTCATGGTAGTCTTTCCTATGTCAGTCCGGGTGGCTCCCGGAAGGCAATCGAATCACGACCGGAAGAGGACCCACCCATGAACCGCATCACCTACACCCGCCTGACCGAGTACTACGGCGGCCCGGTCAGGTCGTCGCCCGTGACCGAGGACTTCACCGGCCGCACCCTGGTCCGGGTGTCCGAGGATGCGCAGCGTCAGGCCCGGTTCCAGTGGCCGGTGGCGCTGGACCTGTCCGTCGCGGACTGCGTGGCCTGGCGAGGTTCTGCGGCCGTCGAGGCCGAGCGTCTGGAGACCTTGCTGCGGGAGGCGCACCAGGCCGTGGTGTCCGCGCAGAGGGACGACGGCGCACCGGTGCCGTTCGCCTTCGAGTACCTGTCCCGTACGACGGCCTGTCGTCGCACCGTGCAGTTGACCGTCAGGTTCGGCCACGACGGGGGCTCGCCGCTGGTCGTGATCGCCGAGAGCACCCAGCGCGTACAGGGCCTGAGGTTCCTGGGCTGACGATCTTCCCGATCGGCATCTGACGCCCCGGGGCGGCGGTCGTACCCGCCGTCCCGGAGGGCGCTCCCCCAGACCGCCCCGCAGCATCGCCGGATCCCGCCAGGACCGGGTAACCGGTCTCTTCCTCTCCTGGAGGTCGAGGCACCCGGGAGCAGCTGCGGGGCCCCGGACCGGTCGGGCCGGACACGCGACCCGGGCGTTCGCCCGACGACTCGCTTCCGCGACCCGGCCGGTCCGTCCACCACCCGCATCCCACTGCCACGTGCCACCATGCAGGCCGAGCCCGACAGCATCCGCCCCTCCCGTACCGGGTCCGCCGAGGGCCGAGACGCGGCCGGGGCCCCGTACCCGGCCGAGTTCCTGGACCTGCCCCTGTCCGAGCTGCTGGAACGCCTGGCGCTCGCGGAGCGGCGGGTGGAGTCGGCCGAGGCCGAGGCCGTTCGGGCGTGGGAGCAGGCTCTGGGCCGCCCGTCGCGGGAGGCCGCCAGGCGTTGCACGAGCGGCTGCGGCGGGTGCGGATCTCGCTGGAGGCGCCGGGGCGCGACAGCGTTCCGGCCGTCGAGCTGCAAGACGCCCTGTACGGGGAGCTGGACACCGCGCGCGCTGAGCGCGGCCCGGCCCCGGCCGACGACTGACGCCCCCACACACCCCAGTACGGAAGCCCGGCGGGCAACCCCGCCCGCCCGGCCGCTGAACGACCGACCATCACTGCCAGAAAGGCGCCCCCGTGAACACCCAGAACAGCACCCCCGCCGGCACGACCGGCCTTCCCCGCAACGCCGTTCGGCTGACCGAGCGCGCCCGCGCCGCCGGCTGGACGGTCAGCACCGAGCGCGAGACTGGGAGCGTCACCGTCCGGCTCACCGCCCAGGTACGCCACAACCGCGAGTCCATGGCCGTCGAGGTGGTCTGCTGCTGGGAGGAGGACCAGGCGCACGCGCTGCGCTGGCGGAGCGCGATCCTGCGCAAGGACGGCCGGCCGATCGCCGACCCGTTCGGCTGGCGGGAGGTCGGCAGTCTCCTGGAGCGCTTCGCCCCGGTGATGATCGACGCGGCCGCGGAGAAGGCCGGCCGTACCCACCACGGCCTGAGCGTCGGGCAGTGGAGCGCCGACGCCGCCGAGCAGCACCGGGCCGCGGCCGGGCACGCGAGGGAGGTTCGCGGCGTCCAGGACCGGCTCCAGGAGGAATGGGCCGCCGGCGCGGCATGGGCGGAGGCCGCCCTGGACGTCGTCACGGCACAGGCCGAGCGCGCGCGCGACGCCGAGGAAGCCGCCCGCGTGCTGACCGAGGAGTCGGGCGAGGCCGGGGCCCGCAGCGCGTTCGAGATTGCCGAGGAGGCCCGGACGCTGGCCGAGGCCTGCGAGGACGCCGCCCGTCTGGCGCGCAACGCCGCGCTCGACGCGGAGGCCGAGAAGCTGTGCGCGCCGTACGTAGCCGCGCAGCTGCAGGCCGATGAGGCGGAGGAGACCGCCTGGCGGGCGGCCAACCCGGACGGCACCGCCGAGGACTTCGCCCGTGCGGTCGTCCAGGCTTACGAGGCGCCCGCCCGCCAGTTCGGCCAGTGGTGGGCCGAGAACCACCGGCCCGGCATGACGTACCTCCAGGGCTACGACGCCTTCCACCCCGGCGCGGACCCGCGCGCCGAGCTGGGCGCGAGCCTGACCCTGGACCGGGACACCAACCGGGCCGTGTACGCGCTCGGGGCGGCGGCCGCCGCGCTGCTACGGGTCGGCGGCGACCAGGCGCAGCAGGAGCGGGCGGGGAGGCTGGAGGAGGAGTCGCGGCGCGGTGAGGAGTTGTACGCGCCGGGCGCGGGTCTTCGCATCGGCGAGGGCCACCAGGCGGCGGCGCGGGTGTGGTCCGCGCTGGTCGGCCGCGGGTGGAACATGGGGCTGTCGCTGGACGTGCTGCAGGACTTCGTGACGCTGGAACTGTGGGAGCGGGCCGGAGCGGTCGAGGAGGCGACGGCGCTGCGGCGGCTGCTGCTGGTCGACCACGGGCTGCGCCGCCGACGCGACCGGCACGACGCCGTACGCGAGCGGATCGAGGCCGAGCGCATCGCACGGCACGACGCCGGGGTAGAGGTCTACGAGGCGGCGCGGCAGGCCGGGGAGGACGAGGAGTCGGCGGACTGGGCGCGATGGGACTTCCTGGCACGGCGGGACGCCGAGGAGGCCGGCCGGGAGGAGGACGGGCGCGGGCGGTTCGCCCGGGGCGCCGACGTGTGGGTGCAGCCGGCGGACGACGGGCCGAGTGCGGTCCGGTACGCGGGGCGGATCGTGGCCTACCGCGGCCGGGGCCGGTTCCGGGTGACGGGCGCGGCGGGGACCGTCCCGCGGGAGGTGCCGGTGGACCGGGTGTCCCCGGCCGGGCCCGACGAGGCGCGGCAGGACCGGGCACGGCAGGAGGCCGAGGTGGCCCGGCGCCGCGAGGAGTGGGCGGCGCGGGATGCCGAGGAGCAGCGGTGCCGGGAGGAGGCGCGGGCCGTGGCGGAGGCCGCGCTGGCACGGCGGCTTGCCCGTCGGCGGGCCGCCGCCGGCACGGTCGCGCCGGTCGGCGAGCACGGCCAGTGGAATCCGGTCCACAGCGTCCCGCGGTCGGTCGGGGAGCTCTGGGCGGCGGCGTCCGAGGGCGGTTGGCGGATGACCTGCCGTACCGGCACGGGCGGTCAGATGCTGGTGGTGCGCATCGCGGGGACGACGGACGCCGGGCGCTGGGTGTTCGAACTGATCTGGCTGCCCGAACGCGGCCAGTACTCCGTCAGGAAGCAGCTTGGGGCGGCGCGGTGGGCCGACGGCCGGTCCGGTCCGCGCGGCGGGCGGATCAGGCCGACGGTCCGCGACGTCCTGCTCATCATCTTGCAGGAGACCCGGGAGGGGGCCGAGGCGCGGCCGGGTGAGCTGGTCGGCGGGCCGGGGCGGCCGGAACCGGCGGCGCCGGTGGCCCGGGACTGACCGGCCGTTGACCGGGCGGGGTGGGGCGTGCGTAAGGCGCCTCACCCAATTTGAATGCATTCTTCATGGTATACTTTGTCTTGTCAGTCGGAATGCCTTCGGGAGTCATCAGCCCACAGGCGCCCACGCCGACGCATTTCCGTACACCATGAAAGGTGGGCACCCGTGGCCCTCGCCAACGCCGCATACTGCGGCCAGTGCTGCGCCGTCGTCACCGTCGACGGCTCGACCGAGTCCTTCCACTGCCCCCACTGCGGGAGCGCCGAGCACACCGTCATCACCGCCGAGCAGGTCGGCGCCGCCCAGGAGCTCGCCGACGCGATCGGCGACGGCTACCTGCTCCTCGACGTGAGCAGCAGCTCCGCCGGACTGACCTGCGGGGAGGCGGAGACCTTCTCCGCCTTCCTGCACGCCTACGGACGGAGCGGCACCGCCGCGGCGCTGCTGGAGGACCATGCGGGCCACGACGACGAAGGCGACTCCCACGGGATCGACGCCGAGGGAAAGGTCTTCACCCGCGCATAACCCTCGACGGCGGGGCGGCCCGGCCACCCCGCCGCCGAGAAGGGCCGCCGCCACCCGCCTCACTCGGCAGGGGTCCGGACGGCTACCTTCGATGCAATATTCATGGTAGTCTTTCTCTTGTCAGGCCGGGTGGCTCCCGGAAGGCAATCGAACCGCATCGAGAGGACCCCGATCATGGCGCACCAGAACCCGGCCGACCGCTGGCCGCACCTCAACCGCGAAGCCGAGTACCGCGCGCTGCTTCCCGCAGCAGTGCAGGCCGTGGCCGTGCTCGTGGAGGCCGCCCGCCCCGGCTGGGGCGAGCGGCTGACCGGCCCCGAGATCGAGGCCGCCCCGGCCCGGTGGCCGCTCGACGTGGGGCCCGACCCGCAGACACCCGCCGGTCAGTGGATCGCCCTGTACCGCGACCTGCGCACCCTCCTGGACACCTGCACCCAGGACCCGGAACCGGAGCTGCTCGCCGCCGAACGCCTGGTCAACCTGCTAAGCCAGGCCGTGTGGGTTGGAAGCCAGGGCGAGTGGCTCGCGGCGGGGCAGCGCACCAAGCGGGCGCTGCTCAGCAGCTGGAAGGCCACCGGGTTCCGGCCCTGAATCCTGCAGGGCCGCCGCCGTGCGGCGGCGGCCCCACCCCCTTCCGGCCATCGGACAAGGACACCAGCATGCCCCTGAAAATCTCCCCCGAGACCTTCCACGTCGTCGACAGCAATGACCTCAACCAGTTCTATGAGGACCCGTCGGACACCGCCTCTCCACTGGTCAGCCGTCCCGGCTTGGACGGCTACGACCGGGAGAAGCTGACCGAGTGGTTGGCCGGGAACAGCAACGACCCGGCCCCGCAGATCCTGCTGAGCGACCTGGCCTGCCGTGGGCTGGTCGAGCCGGGTTCCTACCTGATCCGGGTCAGCTGGTAACGCGGCCCAGCTCCCCCTCCTCTCACCACCGAACAAGGACGTACCCGGTGACCGCCGCCCCGCTCCCTCCCGAACTGCTCGCCGCCTTGATCGACGCCGGCAACAAGGCGCTGAACGACCTCTACCACGAGGACCTGTGCAACTGCTCGTTGTGGCCCGCCTCATGCGCGACGAGCGCCCGCTACTTCCCTGGCTACTGGGACACGGTCGCGTTCGCCCATGCCCTGCCCGCGATGATCGCGGCCTACGAGCAGGCGAAGAGCGCGCCCCTGCCGATCGCGGAAAAGACCACCCCCTCCGGCCAGAACGACCACCCCGCCCACCCGTGACGGCGCCCCCGTCATCCGTGCCTGCCCCAGGCCGCACCAGCACCGCAAGGAAGTCCCCGTGCCCGTCATCATCAGCCCCGGCTCCGGGCCCGTGCCGGGCGCCCACCGCCGCGCCGCCGACGAGAACATGACCCGATTCATCGAGGACCTGGCCGACCGGGGCATCATCGCCACCGGCTTCCTGGCCACCCCGAACGACGGCTACGGGGACGGCCGATACGCCTTCCGCCTGAACCTGCCCGACCGCCGCACAGCCGAGGTGTAGATGCCCGGCCTGTCCCTGGACCAGGTCCGGTGGATGAACGAGCCGGACCAGAACATCTGGAACTACCCCCGTCTGTTCGTCGACGGGAGTTCGTGGGTGTGGTGGTACGCGCTGGGCATCTGCGGCCCCGGCGAGGACTGACCCGCCGTCCGGTCCGGCCTCCACCAGACGGCCGGACCGGGCACCACCGCCCCACCCTCGACCACCCCCCTTCACCACCCCCAGGAGAACCCCGTGAAGCGCAGCCTGCGCCGGCACGTCCAGCGCGCCGCCCGCCGCACCTGGAACCCCCGCCGGCACCACTACGGGAACGGCATGGTCGCCGCACTCGTGATCTTCCCGCGCGAGGCGTTCACGGACGGCCCCGCCTGGCACCCGGGCCCGGGCTTCACCCGATGCCTCGACAACAGTTGGCTACGCACCAACACCGACGGCACCGCAACGGCCGTGGTCACCGGAGTCGGCCCCAAGGAGCTCCCCTCCCTCGACGGCGGACCGTGGACCGAGCCGGAGGTGTGGACCGTCACCGCCGAGGAGGACCTTCTCCTCACCGTCTCCAGCCTCTGGGACAAGCCCCACCGGATCAGCTGGATGAACCGCGAGCCCGGCGCCACCGTCCACCGCGAGGCCTACGCCTCCCACCCCCAGGCCGCCGTCGACACCTACTGGGAGGCCTTCGAGGAGACGTGGGGATTCGTCCCGACCGCTCTGCCCGGCACCACGGAGCGCCGCTACCTGCTCCTCAGCTGCGATCCCGGCTGGGAGGACCTGCCGAACGAGGTCGACCTGGCGAAGACCGCGCTCACCCTCGCCCGCCGGTTCACCGCGAAGGTCCGCGTCTACCCCTACGACCCGGCCCGCCAGGAGCTCGGCGGACCAAGGATGCGCAGCGACGTCCTGGCGGTGCAGCAGATCCAGCGCGCCCTCCAGACGCAGCTGGACAGCTGACGCGTCCGCCCCCTTGGCGCCCGCGCCCCGTACGGGTTGCCAAGGGGCGCCGAGCGGCAGCCCGCCAACCCGCGCCCCGTCCGTCCACGACACCGGAGGAGTTCCGTGCCGCCCGTCGCGTTCACCGCCCGCATCACCGAGTTCGACGGCACCCGCCGCACTGCGGCCCTGTCCGCCGCGGAGGCCGATGCCGTGATCGATTCCGCCCTGCTGTTCGACGAGGCGGCAGTCACGGCCGGCGGCGAACGGCACGGCACCCTCACCATCACCCACTCCATCAGCCACCCTCCCTCCGCCTGCGGTACGTTGCCCGCCTCAAGAAGGTGGACCGCGGTCCTGGAGGCCGCCCACCCCGTCCGCCCGACCCTGCGGCAGTACGAGGACCTGGCCCTGCTGGCAGCCTGGGAGGAGGAGCACCCTGAGGGGGCGATGCTCACTCCGGCCGGCGCGGCCGCCACCCGCTTTGAGCATGTCCCCCCGGCATCGGCTCGGCATCTGCTCGCCGCGGGGTGGCTCACCCCGGACGGGGGCGGTGCGCACGGTCACGTCACGGTCTCCTACGCCGGCCGCATCGCCATGACCCTGTACCAGCACCGCCTCCGGACCGGGGTAGTCGGCGCCGAGGCCTGGGCGAGCGGCGCGATCTCCGGCGGGTGGGTGGCGTGCCCTCCGCTGTACGTCGAGGGGTGCACCTGCGGGTGGCGCGGCCCCGCCCCCAGCGGGGACGCGGCCATCGTTCGCGGGCACGGGCGCGATCACCGGCAGGGCGAGCTGCAGCGGCTGTTCGTCGTGTAGGTGGCTGCGCCCACCTACTTCCATGCATTATTCATGGTATGCTTTCTCTTGACAGACCGGGCGTCTCCCGGAAGGGAGTCGAACCTACCGAACGGAGAACCCCTGTGCCCCCGAGTTCCTGGCTCGTGATCCCGGACCCCTGGCCCTGGTCCAACAGCGAGCGCGAGTACCGGTCCCTTTTCCCGGCCGCTCTCGAAAGCGTCGCGGAGATCCTCGACGTGGCCCGGGGTGGGATCGGCGCACAACTCCGGGAGGCCGGGCTGGAACCCGCTGCCGAGATGTGGCCCCCGAACGATGAACCGGACCCGTCGTCCCCGGCCGGGAAGCTGGTAGCACTGCGGGAGGGACTGCCGCACATCGGTGTCGGGCCCTCGTTGGTGGCCTCCGTCCCTCCGCGCCTGCTCGGCCTCATGGTTACTGCCGTACGGGCGGCGGGCGAGCACAAGTGGGCCGACGCAACCGAGCGCCTCAAGGAGATCCTCCGCCTCTGCTGGACCATCACCGACCGCCCGTAGCCGCCCCTTCGGGCGGGGCGTCGTCGACCGGCCCCGCCCGATCCGCACCGACCAGGCCCCGGGCCTGCCCCGCGCCATCCCGGCAGGAGAACCAATGGACTTCCAGCAACTCAAGAGCGCCGGCCTCTATCCGATCGCGCACATCTCGGGCCGTCCGTCGACGCCCATGCCCGAGCACGTCGCGGCGTGCCCCAAGCACCGGGTTCTGTGGACGGCCTGGCACGACAACACGTACGACTGGCGCAAGCCGAGGGAGTGGGGCGGAGGCCACATCATGGACTGCCGCACCGACCACCAGGAGCGCGCCTACGACTGGGCCGAGAAGAACCTGGCCCAGATGAACGCCGCCGCGCTGTCCTGCAAGCAGAGGCGCGGCTGCACGAGCGTCAAGGAGGACGCGTGAGCAGCCACTTCGCGAACGTCGAGGTGTTCGTATCCAACCTGGAGAGCGCCGACGAGGCCGACGACGTCGTCGCCCTGGTCGAGGCCGCACTGAACGGCCGTGGTTACCAGGCGTCCGTCAGCGCCACGGCGAACGCCTACCCCGCGAAGGAGGACGAACGATGAGCGAAGCCGACGAGAACAGGGCGGCCCCGGCCCTGCCAGAGCCGCCGGTAGGCACGGCCGCACCGGCCGGCCTGGACGACGCGGCGCTCGCCGCCGAACTCCAGGCCCTGGACGACTACCAGCGCGGCCATGCCGGCCGGCCGGGCATCGGTCTGGTGATCATGGGCAGGATCGGGCCGCGCCGCGGGGCGCTGACCCGGGAACAGACCCGGCGCGAGCTCGCACGGCGCGATGCGGCGAAGGCCGCCGCCGAGCGCGAGCGGCTGCGCGCCCGCCAGGACCGCACTTCTATCGGCCGACGCGACAAGGACGGTCGCTACCCGGTGGCGGTCGACGGCCGCGAACGCGGACGAGTGTGGCGCGGGGCCCGCGACTGGTGGCACGAGGTCGACGGCGGGGACAGGTCCGGGCCGTCGGACACCCGGTGGGAGGCTGCGGACGCCATCGTGGTGACGGTCGACGCCCGGGCGGCAGCGGCCACGCAGCAGCGGCGCCGCGAGGAGCCGCCGGAGGGATGGGTGGCCGCGGCCGAGGGCGAGGAGCTTCAGCGGCTGGACGTGGTGCGTCTGGCGGGGACGGGGCACGGTCCGGCGTGGAGCCGGCCGTGGCGGGTGTGCGGCCGGGAGGAGCACCGCGACGGGCGGGTGTCGTACCAGCTGGAACCGGCGGAGGCGGACCGGCCTCACGAGGGCTACGTACTGTTCGCGGAGCCTCTGCGGAGGTTCGTCCGGCCCTCTGCGGCCGTGCTCGCCGCCCTGCCGGCGGTGCCGTTCCGGGTCCTGTACCCGGAGGAGTGCTCGGAGCGCCGGCTCTTGAACGTCTCGGACGAGCTGTCGTCGCTGTCGCGGGTGGCCGGGTGCGCGGAGGCGTCCGGCCGTGCCCTGGGGCTGCTGGCCGAGGTCGAGGCCGGGCGCAGCAAAGACCCGGCGGCAGCCATGCGGGAGATCACCGGCCTGGCGGAGGAGCTGCTGCGTATCGTGACGGACCCGCAGGGGCCGAACTGGGAGTCGCGGCGCTACGACCGGGGCAATGCGGAGCACGCCGCCCGGTGGGCGACGTGGGCGGCGCAGCGCTTCGAGGAGGGGGCCGGGGCGTTGACGGAGGAGTACCGGGGGCGCCCACACGGATAGATTCAATGCATTATCCATGGTAGTCTTTTCTCTGTCAGGCCGGGTGGCTCCCGGAAGGCAATCGAACCGGCTGCGCGAGAAAAGAGCACCGCTGTGGGCATGGATATCCCCCTGACCATCCCCGGCCTGGCCGTGGACCCGCCGTCCCGCCTGGCCTGGCCCGACAAGCTGCTGTCGAAGAACAACACCGACGTCTGCCGGACCACCGGCGAACCCGACAATCCACAGTTTTTCACGTGGACCATTCCGGCGTGGGTCGTGAAGCTGACCAGCGGCAAGTTCTTCAATGCCTGCCCCCAGGCCGGGATCTGCGGCGGGCCCCTCTGCTACGCGGTCGCCCCCGGAAGCTCCTACCGCCGGTTCCCCAACGTCCTGGCCGCGCACGTGCGCAACCTGGAACTCGTCCTGGACGAGCCGCTGGAGTGGGAGCGCCGGATGAAGGCGGAGCTGCGCGGGCGCCGCTACCGCAGCCCCAACGTCTGGGTGCGCATCCACGACGCCGGCGACTTCTTCAGCGACAGCTACGTACTCGCGTGGCTGCGCATCGCCAGGTCCGCCCCGCACGTGCGGTTCTACTGCTACACCAAGGCCATCTCCCGGTTCCTGCGACTGGTGGAGCCGGACCGGCCGGCGAACTTCCTGTGGTGCGCGAGTCTGGGCGGCACGGAGGACCACTTGGTGGACCGCGAGCACATGCGGCACGCCGACGTCTTCCCCACCGTCGAGGCACTGGAGGCCGCCGGCTACAGCGACCAGAGCGCTTCCGACCTACTGGCCGTGCTCGGGGATCCGAGAGTCGGGATCCCCGCCAACCGGGGAACGAAGTTGGTGGGCGCTGCTTCGTTCAGCGAACTCCAGCGCGAACGCGACGAGCGGCGGCAGGCGAAGAACGCCCGGGCCCGGAAGCGGGCCGCGCTCACGGCGGCATGACCGCCCGGCGGGGGGATGCCAAAAAGCACCCCAGCCGGGCCTCCGCCCCCGCCCCCGGGCGGCTCTCACCACCAGTTCCCCCGAGGAGTCTTCGCGATGCTCACCGTCTCGGCGCCAAGCGCCCCGGCCGCTCTCTCCCGCCCGACCGTCACCGGCCGGCCGAACCGTGCTCCCGCACGCCGGGGGACCGTGTTCTACCTCGGCGGGCCGCCCCGTTGGGCCCGGGACTCGCACGTGCCGCTGATGCTGTCCGCGAACGCCTTGATGGACTACCGGCTGGGCGGCCCGCGCTCCCCCGTCGCCCGGTGCCGGTTCGCGCTGGACAGCGCCGGGTTCAGCCAGGTGGGCAAGTACGGCGACTATCTGCTCAGCACCGACGAGTGGGGAGGCATGGTCTACCGGCTCATGGACCGCTTCGGCGCCCCGCCCGAGTTCGCCAGCTGCCAGGACTTCATGTGCGAGCCGCAGATCACCGCGCGGACGGGCTTCACCGTCGCGCAGCACCAGGAGTTCACCGTCGACTCGTACCTGTACCTGGTGGAGCAGTTCCCGGCCGCGCCGTGGATGCCGGTCCTGCAGGGCCAGCGGGTGGAGGAGTACCTGGAGCACTGCGCGATGTACGAGGCCGCCGGCGTGGACCTGGGGTCGCTGCCGCTGGTCGGCGTCGGGTCGGTGTGCCGGCGCCAGGGCACCCGGGAGGCCGGGCACATCCTGGCGGAGCTGGCCGCCCGCGGCCTCGCCCTGCACGGCTTCGGGCTGAAGCTCCAAGGACTCCGGACCTACGGGCACCACCTGGCCAGCGCGGACAGCTACGCGTGGTCGTCCGGAGCGCGCAAGCGCCAGGTACGGCTGACGGAGTGCGACCACCGGGCGGCGGACTGCCGCAACTGCCGGCGGTACGCGCTGCACTGGCGAGAGCGGGTCCTCGCAGCCCTCGCGGCCCCGAAGCAGCTCGTGCTCGGGGTCCACGACCTACATTGAATGCATCATTCATGGTAGTCTTTCTCTTGTCACTCCGGGTGTCTATCGGGCAGCCGGGGCGAAGCCCCGAGGACCGCCCGGGCGCACCCCCCGTTCCGACATCACCCCAACACCCCCAAGGAGACGTCCACATGGACTGGCACCTCACCCCCGGCGACCGCATCGAGCGCGCCGAGCTCCACGACCGCTTCGGCGGCCGCATCCACCCGCGCATCAGCCCTTCCCGGACGAGTCCGAACATCATGCTGTTCAGCACCCCGACCGCCGCGAGCCGGTTCGACGGCTGGACCGGCGAGCACGTGCACTTCGGAGGCGAGGGCGGAGGCGACGGCACCGACCAGAAGCTCACCCAGGGCAACGGCGCCCTGCTGCGGCACGAGGACAAGGGCCGCGCCCTGCGGCTGTTCCTCCAACCGGAGAGCGGTCCGGCCGAGTACATCGGCGCCTACCGGCTCGACAGCCACATGCCCTTCGCGCAGGTCGAGGCCCCCGAGGACCCGCACCGCCCGCTGGAGGTGCGCCAGGTCCTCGTCTTCCGACTGCGGCCCCTCACCGGCCCGCCGCGCGGACTGCCGCACCGCACGGCGGCCATGACACAGCGCCGGGTGGAGAAGACCGGCCCTGGCGTCCGCCTCACCCTGCCCGGGCAGATCCTCGCCCCCGCCCAGCAGGCCGCCGCCGACATGCTGGCGCGCTACGAGGGCTTCCTGCGCCTGTCCGAGCGCAGCGAGACCGCCGGATACCGGATCACCACCGGCCACAGCCTCTCCGAGATCCACGTGGAGCTGTTCGACCACACCCGCGATGAGCTGGTCGTCCCGCTGGCCAGCCGCGCCCGGCCCGGCGTCTGGGAGGCCCTGGGCAGGCTCAACGACCAGGCCCGGTTCTTCACACCGTCCCCGCGCCGCGCGCTTCTGCTCCCCGGCCAGCCGGATCCCGACCTCATGGACCTGCTGCTAAGCCAGCACGTCACGGCCATCTGGCCGTCCGGCCCCTTCTCCTACGCCCGCAGCGAGCCGGGCCCGGCAGCAGCCCGGCCCTGAACCCGGTGCGGGCCGCCGCCGGACCTTCGCCCACTCCACCGGCGGGAGGGTGCGCAGGTGGTCGGTGTCGCACAGCACGGCCCGGGGCT
>NZ_JBEXNT010000133.1:0-26048 GCF_040611255.1 Kitasatospora sp. NPDC002965
GCGGCCTTCTTGAATTCCTCGGCGGCGCGCTTGCCGACCTCGCCGCCCATCTGGGTGCCGGAGAAGCCGATGCGGGGGACGAGGTTGTCCTTGGCGCAGGCGGAGGGGTCGGGGCCGTTGGTGCAGATCTGGTCGTCGGAGGTGAGGAGGGCGATCTTGGCGTCCTTCGCGGCCTGGACGACCTGGGGTCCGACGGCGGGGTCGGGGACGACGATGACGATGCCGTTGGTCTTCTGCGCGATGGCGGCCTGGACCTCGCTGATGGTCTTGTTGGCGTCGTTGCCGAGGTTCACGACCTTCAGGTCGACGCCGAGTTCGGCGGCCTTGGCCTTGGCTCCGGCGGCCTCGCCGACGAAGTACTCCTGGTCGCCCTGCTTCTGCAGGTAGGTGATCGAGATCTTCCCGTCGACCTTCGCGACGTCGCCGCTGCCGCCGCCCGACTCGTGGCCGTCGGAACAGGCCGTGAGGCCGAGCGAGAGAGCCAGGCCGACCGACACGGCGGCGGAGTTTCGGCGTCTGCGGGCGCTGAACATGGGGGACCCCTTGGATGGGAGAGATGGGGGCTCCGGAAGTCCCGGAGACGACGGGAGGGGCACAGAACGTATCTGAATCGAACATCAATCGAACGCAAATCAACGAACGGAGGCAGGGGGTCGCGGGTCGACCCGCCTGCCAACGTCCGGTGCCGGTCGGATCGGGGTCCGCGCCGTGGGGTGACATGCGGCGGTCCGATCGCGGATTCGAGGCTCGTGGCCTGGTCGGGGTGGGTGGAGTAGCGGTCGCGGAGCCGATCGGCGACCGGGTGGGAGTGGGGGCGGGATCGGGTCTGGTGGATTGTGTGCGGACCCATTGGCTCATGCTGAGCGACCGCTCCGCAGGTCCTAACCGGGAACGGTCCCGTATCGGCACGGTCAACCAGTAGGTGAATGATCCGTAACCCGTCGAGGGGCCGAACTGTCCGTCACGATCGCTCTTCAGAACGAAAAGAGACTGGTCGTCAACCCTTCCGTCGGGTCGTCAGGAGTGAGGACGGTCGGGCTGTCGGTCGGTCGGCCGCAGGGTGGCGGGCGCGACCGGCCGGTGCCGGCGGCCGGGTTCGCGTGCCCCTCGCCGTTCGGAAGTGTTCGTTCCTGTCGGTTCAGTGGTCGGCTGTGACGGCGCCGCTCGGGTCGGCTGCGCTAGGCTCTGCCGGTAACCGCTTTCCTACACCCGGGCCGACCGGCCCGCACACAGCCGGCGGGCGCCTCCGAGGACAGCCCCCGACGCCCCGAGAGGTCGAGATGCGACTGGCACTGAGCACCCTGGGCACACCCGGTCTGTCGCCGGCCGACTCGGTCGGCCTGGCCCGGAGGTTCGGCCTGGACGGGCTGGAACTGCGGCTGCACCCGGACACCGGCGTGCACGCCGGCCTCGGCGCCGCCGAACGGGCTGCCGTCGTCCGGACCCTGGGAACCCTCACCCCGTTCTGCCTGTCCGGGTACGTCCGGATCTGCGAGCCGGGGGACGACGGGCCCGTGATCGAGGCGCTGCGGGCCGACCTGCGCCTCGCGCGGGACCTCGGGGCGGACTTCGTCCGGGTGTTCCCCGGCGGCGGGGACCTCGACGCCGGGGCGCGCAGGCTGTCCGCGGTCGCGGACGAGGGGCCGCGCGTGCTGGTCGAGACGCACGACGCGCTGCCCACCGGCGCCGCCGTCGCGGCGCTCCTGGCGCGTGCGCCGCACGCCGGCGCGATCTGGGACCTGCTGCACCCCTGGCGGCACGGCGAGGAGCCCGCGGAGACCCTGCGGTGGCTCGGGGACCGGCTGGCGTGCGTCCAGATCAAGGACGCCGCCTCGGCCGGCGACACGACGCCCGTCCTCCTCGGGGAGGGGTTCGTCCCGCTGGCCGCCGCGCGCGGGTTGCTCGACGGGTTCGGGGGCTGGGTGTCGCTGGAGTGGGAGCGGACCTGGTACCCGGGGATCCCCCCGGTCGAGGACGTCCTGCCCGGGGCGCTGGACTGGGTCGCGGGCCGGGGCCCGGGCGCCGGGGGTTCCCGCCGCGTGCGGTGAGCCAGCCGGGCGCGTGGGGCACGACGCGCGCCCGGTGCCCGGGCCCCTGGCGGGCGCCGTCCTGTGCGGCACCGTCCGCCGCGGGGCCGTCCGGACCTCGGCGGCGCCGTGCCGTTCCCGTCGCGCCGTTCCCTCGTGCCGTCCCTGCCGTGCCGCCCCCGCCGCGTCGCCGGGGGCCTCACTCCGGGGCCGCGTCGCCTGCCGGTCCGGTGCTGTCGCGTGCCACCAGTGCCACGCCGAGAGGTGCCTGCCGTGCCGGTGAGGCCCCGGCCGCGATCAGCTGGACGGCGCGCTCCCCGGCCTGTTCCAGCGGCAGCCGGACCGTGGTCAGTGACGGCCGGAGGTCCACCGCGAACGGCACGTCGTCGAAGCCGATGACGGAGACCTCGCTCGGGACGGCCCTGCCGAGGTCGTCCTGGAGCGCCGTGAGCACCCCGGCCGCCATGACGTCGTTGAGGGCGAGGACCGCCGTGACGTCGGGTTCGGCGGCGAACAGTCCGAGTGTCGCGTCCCGCCCGCCCGACCGGGTGAAGTCGGTGAACACCACCCTGGTGTCCGGGAGTTCGCCGCCGAGCCGGGACCATGCCGCCCTGATCCCGGCCAGTCGCCGGTGGACGGTCACCAGGTTCGCGGGCCCGGCGACCACGCCGATCCGGCGGTGGCCGAGCCGCCACAGTTCGGTCGCCGCGCGTTCGGCTCCGCCGCCGTGGTCGAGCGGGACGAACGGTTCGATGCCCCGTTCCCCGATGCAGGCGACCCGTCCGCCGTCCGCCCGGAACGCGTCCAGCTCCGCCGCGAACCGCTCCGTGAGTCCGGGGTCGACGACGCCGCTCCCCGCGATCAGCAGGGCCCGGGCCCGTTGGGCCCGCAGGTTCCGCACGTACTCGATCTCCAGCTCCGGGTCGCCGAACGTCGCGGCGATCATGACCATCAGCCGGTGCCGCTTGGCGCCGCGCATCGCGCCGGCGGCGATGGCCCCGAAGTACGGGTCCGCGATGTCGTGCACGAGCAGGCCGACCACGGAGGTCGAGGACCGGGCGAGGGCCTGGGCCGGGGCGTTGGACACGTAGCCGAGGTCGCGGGCGGCGCCCTCCACCTTGCGGCGGAGCTCCTCGCCCACCGTCCGGGGCCCGCCGTGGAGCACCCGCGAGGCCGTGGCGATCGAGACCCCGGCGTGCTCGGCGACGCGCTGGAGGGTCACGGCTCCGGTGGAGCGCTTGGCGCGGGTGGTTGACCTCGGGTTCGGCATGCTCGTAACGTACAGCGCGGTAAGCGCTTACCAAGAATCCCCCGCTCCCGCCCCCAGGCCGAAGGAACCCGCCATGCCCCGCAGAGTCATCGGAATCGTCATGAACGGCGTCACCGGCCGGATGGGCTACCGCCAGCACCTGGTCCGTTCGATCCTCGCCATCCGCGACCAGGGCGGCCTGCCGATCGGCGACGGCGAGGTCCTCTGGCCCGAGCCGATCCTGGTCGGCCGCAGCGCCCACAAGCTCAAGGAACTCGCCGACCGCCACGGCCTCGACCACTGGACCACCTCGCTCGACGAGGCACTCGCCCACCCGCTCGCCGAGATCTACTTCGACGCCCAGGTCACCACCGCCCGCGAGAGCGCGCTGCGCGCGGCGATCGCCGCCGGCAAGCACGTCTACACCGAGAAGCCCACCGCCGAGTCCCTCGACGCGGCCCTCGAACTGGCCGCCCTCGCCCGCACCGCCGGCGTGTGCAACGGCGCCGTGCAGGACAAGCTCTTCCTCCCCGGCCTGCTCAAGCTCAAGCGCCTGCTGGACGGCGGCTTCTTCGGCCGGGTCCTCTCCGTGCGCGGCGAGTTCGGCTACTGGGTCTTCGAGGGCGACTGGCAGGACGCCCAGCGCCCGTCCTGGAACTACCGCGCCGAGGACGGCGGCGGCATGGTCCTCGACATGTTCCCGCACTGGCGCTACGTGCTGGACAACCTCGTCGCCCCCGTCCGCTCCGTCTACGCGCACACCGCCACCCACGTCCCGCAGCGCGTCGACGAGCAGGGCCGGCCGTACCGGGCGACCGCGGACGACGCCGCGTACGGCATCTTCGAACTGGAGGGCGGCATCACCGCCCAGATCAACTCCTCCTGGGCGGTGCGGGTCGACCGCGACGAACTGGTCGAGTTCCAGATCGACGGCACCGAGGGCAGCGCGGTGGCGGGCCTGCGCAACTGCCGCTTCCAGCACCGCGCCGCCACCCCCAAGCCGGTCTGGAACCCGGACCTGCCGGCCACCGAGCCGTTCCGCGACCAGTGGCAGCAGGTCCCGGACAATGGCGAGTTCGACAACGGCTTCAAGATCCAGTGGGAGCTGTTCCTGCGCCACGTGGTCACCGGTTCGGAGTACCGGTGGGACCTCCTGGAGGGCGCCAAGGGCGTCCAGCTCGCCGAACTCGGCCTGCGCTCCGCCCGCGAGGGCCGCCGCCTCGACGTCCCCGCCCTGGAGATCTGATGCCCACCCACCTCGACCTGCCCGGCCTCGGCCGCCACCGGATGTCCGAGCCCGCCCCGCTGCCCGCCGCCACGACGCCCGTGACCTCCCGCGTCGTGTACGCCGCCGCCCACGTCGTCGCCGACCCGCTCGGCCCCAACGCCCCCGGTGCACCCGCCGCCGTCGACTGGGACACCACCCTCGCCTTCCGCCGCCACCTGTGGTCCCTGGGCCTCGGCGTCGCCGACGCCATGGACACCGCCCAGCGCGGCATGGGCCTCGACTGGCCGGCCACCCGCGAGCTGATCACCCGCTCCGGCGCCGAGGCCCGCGCCACCGGCGGACGGCTCGCCTGCGGCGTCGGCACCGACCAGCTCGCCCCCGGCACCCACACCCTCGACACGATCACCGCGGCGTACGAGGAACAGCTCGCCGTCGTCGAGGACGCCGGCGCCCGGCCGATCCTCATGGCCAGCCGCGCCCTCGCCCGCACCGCCCGGGGAGCCGACGACTACCTCCGGGTCTACGGGGACCTGATAGCCCGGTCCGCCCGCCCGGTGATCCTGCACTGGCTGGGCGAGATGTTCGACCCGGCCCTGACCGGCTACTGGGGCTCACCCGACCTCGACACCGCCACCGGCACCGTCCTGACCCTGATCGCGAGCGCCCCCGACCGGATCGACGGCATCAAGGTCTCCCTGCTGGACGCCGACCGCGAGATCGCGCTGCGCCGCGCCCTTCCCTCCGGGGTGCGCCTCTACACCGGCGACGACTTCAACTACCCGGCCCTGATCCGCGGCGACGAACTCGGCCACAGCGACGCCCTGCTGGGCGTCTTCGACCCCATCGCCCCGGTCGCCGCGGCCGCGCTGCGCGCCCTGGACGCCGGCGATCTCGACCGCTACGACGCCCTGTTCGCGCCGACCCTGCCGCTCGCCCGGCACCTGTTCGCCGCGCCGACCTACCACTACAAGACCGGCATCGTCCTCCTCGCCTGGCTCGCCGGCCACCAGGACCACTTCACCATGGTCGGCGGCGCCCAGGCGGCCCGGTCGGTGCCGCACCTCGTGGAACTGTTCCGGCTCGCCGACACGGCGGGCGTCCTGCCCGATCCGGAGCTCGCCGCCGACCGCATGCGGCGCTTCCTCTCCGTGGCGGTCGGCACCCGCTGACCGGCCCCGCTGACCGGCGTCCGCAACCCCCGGGACCGGGCCCGGCACTTCCCCGGAAGGCCGTCCCGCGCCCGATCGGCCGTCCCGCGCCCGATCGGCCGTCCCTCGCCCCGAGGGGCGGCCACCCGCCCTCCCCGCCCCCCGCACGGAAGGATCCCGGCACCGTGACCGGACCCTCGCCCCTGTCGCACGACCCGCGCGTCTCCCGCGACCCGCGCCTGTCGCGGCTCTCGCTCAACCAGATCACCACCAAGCAGTGGACCCTCCCCGAGGCCGTCCGGGGCTGCGTGGACGCCGGCATCCCGGCGATCGGCCTCTGGCGGGACAAGGTCGCCGACACCGGCCTCGCCCGCTCCGCCAAACTCTGCCGGGACGCCGGCCTCGCCGTCAGCAGCCTCTGCCGCGGCGGCTTCCTCACCGCCACCGACCCCCACGAGCGGCGCGCCGCCCTCGCCGACAACCTCCAGGCCGTCGAGGAAGCCGCCGAACTCGGCACCGACACCCTGGTCATGGTCGTCGGCGGCCTGCCCGCCGGCAGCCGCGACCTCGCCGGCGCCCGCACCGCCGTCGCCGACATGATCGCCGAACTCGCGCCCCACGCAGGGGACTTCGGTGTCCGACTCGCCCTCGAACCGCTGCACCCGATGTTCTGCGCCGACCGGGCCGTCCTCTCCACCCTCGGCCAGGCCCTCGACCTCGCCGAACCGCACCCCGCGACCCAGGTCGGCGTGGTCGTCGACAGCTACCACGTCTGGTGGGACCCCCAGCTCCCCGCCCAGATCGAACGCGCCGGCCGGACCGGGCGGATCGCCTCCTACCAGGTCTGCGACTGGACCCTGCCGCTCCCCGCCGACGCCCTGCTCGGCCGCGGCCACGTCGGCGACGGCCACATCGACTTCCGCACCCTCACCGACCAGGTCACCGCCGCCGGCCACACCGGCTGGATCGAGGTCGAGATCTTCAACCAGCAGATCTGGGACACCCCCGGCGAGCAGACCCTGCAGACCCTCGTCGAACGCCACCTCGCCCACGTGGCCCGACCGTGAGAGTCCTCCTCGCGCCCGACTCCTTCAAAGGCACCGTCACCGCCGCCGACGCCGCCCGGGCCCTGGCCGACGGCTGGCACTCCGTCCGCCCCGACGACGACCTCCTGCCCCTGCCGATGGCCGACGGCGGCGAAGGCACCCTCGACGCGGTGACCGCCGCCCACCCCGCCGCCACCGTTCACGACGTCCCCCGCTGCACCGGACCGGACGGCACGCCCGTCACCGGCCGCTACGCCCTCCTCCCGGACGGCACCGCCCTCGTCGAGCTCGCCACCGCCAGCGGCCTCCCCCTCCTCGGCGGCAGGCTCGCCCCCCTCACCGCCACCACCCGCGGAACCGGCGAGGCGATCGCCGCCGCCCTGGACGCCGGCGCCACCGCACTGACCGTGGCTCTCGGCGGCTCCGCCTCCACCGACGGCGGGGCCGGACTCCTCGCCGCCCTGGGGCTGCGCGTCACCGCCCGCTCCGGAGCCCGACTGCCCGACGGCGGCGGCGCCCTCGCCACCGCCGGACACCTCGACACCCGGCGACTGCGCCCCGCCCCGCCCGGCGGTGTCCGCCTGCTCACCGACGTCACCAACCCGCTGCTCGGCCCGCACGGGGCAGCAGCCGTCTACGGGCCGCAGAAAGGCGCCGGACCGGCCGAGACCGCCCTCCTGGAACGCGGCCTGCGCCGGTACGCCGACCTCCTCGGCGGCGACCCCGACCGGCCGGGGGCCGGCGCCGCAGGCGGCACCGCGTACGGGCTCGCCACCGTCTGGAACGCCCGCATCGAACCCGGCGCGGCAGCTCTCGCGGACCTCCTCGGGCTCGACGCCGCCCTCGCCGCGGCCGACCTCGTCATCACCGGCGAGGGCCGCTTCGACGCCACCAGCCTGCTCGGCAAGGCGGTCGGCGAGGTGATCACCCGCGCCGATCGCGCGGCCGTCCCCGTCCACGTGGTCGCCGGCGACTCCACCGACGCCCGCGCGCTCACCCTGGTCGCGCTCGCCGGCGACACCGCCGACGCCTGCCGCCGGGCCACCCACTGGCTGCACCGGGCCGGCGCGCACCTGGCCCGTACCGCCGGTGCGGCAGGCGGTTGAAGCGGTCACCGCGCCCGCTGCGTACGTGCCCCGGGGGACCAGGCCCGGAGCGCCGGGCCCGCGGCCCCTCCCGACACCGACCGCGCCGCCGGGGCGGTCGGTGTCGGGCCCACGCCCGCGCCGGCGACCGGCCCGCCCTCGTCGACACCGGCGACCCGGCCAACTGGCCTGCCCTCGACGGGATCAGGCTCCACCGTCGCGCTCCGAGGCCCACGACTGCGACGAGGCCGACACCCGCTCGCGCTCACCGGAGGCCGCCACGTCGAGGCGGGCGAGCGGGGCCGAACAGCCCTCCGGCAGGCGTTCTCGGGCGACGGCTCGTCGGCGCAGGCGTCGTTGCCGGCCGTGGAGGGCCGTGGAGGGCCGTGGAGGGCTGTGGGCGGCTGTGGGGGCTTCCGACCCCGTCGGTCGCGAAGTCCCGTATCAATCAGGCGAGTTGATCGGTGGTGCACCGACGATCCCGGTGATGTCCTCCACCCGGACCGGGACCGTTCGGAGGTGCGGCGGATCGCTGACGGTCACTTCGTTCCGCAGGCTCGACGCCCCTCGGTCACTCGTCGGCGGGCGAGCAGTCCAGACAGACCGGCCGTCCGCCCTCCTCGCCCGCGAAGCGGCTTCGGTGGTGGACCATGAAGCACCGCGAACACGTGAACTCGTCCCCTTGTACGGGCACCACCCGGACCGTGAGCTCCTCCCCGGAGAGATCGGCCCCCGGCAGTTCCACGGACTCCGCCTCCTCCGACACGTCGACGTCGGACGCGTTGCTCGACCGGGCGGCACGCTGCCTCTTGAGCTCCTCGACGCTTTCCACCTCCTCCTCGTCACTGTTCGTACGCGGGGCGTCGTAGTCGGTTGCCACTGCTGCACCTTCCGTCACGTCGGGGCCGGCACATGCGGACACCGGTTCTGGGTTTGCGACGCCATCACTATGGACCCTCGTACGGATCTCAGCCACTGGAGTCCCGCGTGTTGGCCGCGAATGCGCTCTTTCGCGGCGTCCGGACCGCCGGCCGGCCGCCTTCGCCGGTTCCCCCGCCACGGCTTCGGGTCGACGGGGGACCGGCGGGCCCGCAGCTCCGTGACGCGACGTGCAACTCGACTGTGGGGGCGGCGTATTCGAGTTGGCCGTGTGGGATCCAGCGGGCGAGGTGGTGGCCGCGGGTGAGTCGGGTGCCGCCGAGCAGGGCTCTCCGGTGACGCCGGGGGCGGGGTTGCCGGAGTGCCGCATCCGGTCGAGGGGGCCGATGATGCCGCCGTGGGGGGCGATGCCCACAGAAAGATATACGATGACCTATCTCATCCACTATGCTGCGTCGCGTGCCCAACTCCGAGCCCGTACACACGACGACGGCCGACCGAGCGCCGCAAGGAGTGGTCGTCACCGTTGCCGGTGAGATCGCACCGGACGCCCTCGGCGCGGTGCTACCCCGCGAACACCTCCTGGGGGACTTCACCTCCCCGGCCGGCCGCGCGAGCCGCCGACCGCCCTACCGGACGCAGTTCTACCGGGCCCCGCTGACCATGGCGTCGCTCGGCGAAATCGCCCTGGGCGCTCCCAACCGGGACAACCTGCTGCTCGACGACCGGGACGTGGCGGTGGCCGAGGCCGCGGCCCTCCGCAGCGCCGGCGGCGGCACCCTGGTGGACGTCACCACCCCCGATCTCGGCCGCGACCCGGCGGGGCTCCGCCGCATCGCCGAGGCATCGGGCCTGCACGTCGTCATGGGAGCCGGGCGCCACCACCCCGCGCGTACCGACGGGTCCCGCGACGCCGAGCCCCTCGTCGAGGAGATCGTCCGGGACCTCACCGAGGGCGTGGACGGCGTGCGGGCGGGCGTCATCGGCGCGTTGGCCGCGCTCGACCCCGCCGACGCCGCCGAGCGCGCCGTCCTGGTGGCGGCCGCGCGGGCGTCGGCGGCCACGGGCGCACCGGTCTCGCTCACCCGCTCCGCCGACCCCGTCGTCCAGCAGCGCGTGCTCGACCTGCTGGCCGAGGAGGGCGCGGACCTCGCACGGGTCGCCGTGGGCCACTGCGATCCGCTGTCGCCCCACCCCGACGACCTCGAACCGCTGCTCGCGCGCGGGGTGTTCGTCCAGTTCGACCGGCTCGGTCTGCTGCCCTCGGTGCACAGCGTGTCCGACGACCAGGACGTCGCCGCCGCGGTGCTCGACCTCGCCCGCCGGGGCCGCGCCGGGCAGGTGCTGCTGTCGCAGGGCGTCTGCGCCAAGGCGCAGCTGCTCGCCCACGGGGGCGGCGGATACGGCTTCGTCCTGCGGCAGTTCGCGCCGTACCTGCGGATGGTCGGCGCCGACGACGCTCTCGTGGAGACCCTCACCGTGCGGAACCCCCGCCGCTTCCTCACCACCCCGGCCCGGAGGGCAGACTCGTGAGCCGCTACCCCTTCGAGATTCCCGACCTCGCCGGCCGGGTCCTCACCGTCGCCGGGCCCGTCGACCCGTCGGTGCTCGGCACCACGCTCATGCACGAACACCTCTTCGTGGACCTGCGGCGCCCGCCCGGCGCCCGGCGGCCGGGCGAGGACGCCCCGGAGGCCGCCGAGCCGCTCACCCTCGCCAACCTCGCCCGCACCCGGCACGGGGCGCCGAACGCCGACAACGACGTCCTGGACGACCCGGAGGAGATCCTCCGCGAGGTGCTGGCCTTCGCCGAGGCCGGCGGGTCCACCATCGTCGAGGTGTCCCCGATCGGCCTGGGGCGGGACCCGCTCGCGCTGCTGCGGCTGTCGCGCGCCGGCGGGCTCCACGTCGTCATGGGCGGTGGCTGGTACACCACGGCCTTCCACCCGGCCGACATGGCCGCTCGCACCGTCGACGAACTCGCCGACGTCCTCGTGCGGGACGTCGTGCTCGGGGCCGACGGCACCGGCGTCCGCTCGGGCGTCATCGGCGAGATCGGCGCGGAGAGCGTGCCGCTGACCGACGGCGAGCTCAAGAGCGTGCGCGCGAGCGGACGCGCCTCCAGGATCACCGGAGCCCCCGTGACCTTCCACGTCGGCGGTGTCGGCGAGGACAGGTTCCGGGTGCTCGACATCCTGGAGGAGGAGGGCGTGGCCCCGTCGAACGTGGTGCTGGGCCACGCGGCGGACGTCCTCGCGGACCCGGCCTTCGGTGAACGGCTGCTCGCCCGGGGCGTGTTCGTCGAGTTCGACTTCCTGGCCTCGCCCGGCAGCCCGTGGGGGCACCTCGTCCTGATGAGCGATCACAAGACCGCGCGCGGGATCGCCGGCCTCGTCGACCGGGGCTACGCGGGGCAGATCGTCCTCGGCCACGACGTGTGCCAGAAGATCCAGCTGAAGAAGTACGGCGGCAAGGGGTTCGACTACATCCCGCGCCACTTCCTGCCCGCGCTCCGCCGGCTGGGGGTGGGGGAGGAGGCCCTCCACGCGATCATGGTCGACAATCCGGCCCGCGCGCTCGCCTTCGCGAAACCGCAGTGAGCGGGGCCGGGCCCGGGGGCCGGACCGGGGGCCCGGGGTCGGCCACCGGCCCCGGGGAGTCCCCCGTCCCCCCGCCGTCGGGCGCCCCGGGCGGGCGGATCAGGCGGGGAGGCGGAAGAAGGTGCGGTAGAGGGGGAGTTGCTGGTCCAGCATGTGGATGCCGGGGTGGGTGGGACGGCCGAGAGCGGCGGCGGCCCGCAGGAGCGGCGTCTCGGCGGGGGTCATGATGATGTCGGCGACGAGCGCGGTCGGGGGGAGCAGCGCCGGGTCGAACGGGAGGGGGTCGGCCGGGTCGAGGCCGAGCGGGGTGGCGTTGACGGCGAGGTCCGTGGACGCGCCCACGGCGGCGGCCGCGGCGACGCGGTCGGGCCACCGGGCGCCGAGCCGCTCCAGGAGGGCGTCGAGGCGGCCCCGGTCCGGATCGGTGACGGTGAGCGAGGCCGCTCCCCCGGCGAGCAGGGCGGCGGCGATGGCGAGCCCCGCGCCGCCGGCGCCGGCCAGGGCGACGCGGAGCCCGGCGGGGTCGTGACCCCGGGCGGCGAGGCCGCGGACGAACCCCGCACCGTCGAAGTTGTCGCCGTACCAGCGGCCGTCCGGCTCCCGGCGCAGGGCGTTGGTGCTGCCCAGGAGGGTGGCGGTGTCGCTGAGTTCGTCGGCGTGCGCGCACATGGCCAGCTTGTGCGGGACGGTCACCAGCAGCCCGTCGAGGTTGGCCGTCGCCTTGAGCCCGCGCACGACGTCGTCGAGCCGGTCCGCCGGGGCGTGCACGGGGACGAGTACGGCGTCCACGCCGCTCTCGGCGAAGAGCGGGTTGAGCAGGGCGGGCGCCTTGGCCTGGGCGATCGGGTCGCCGAGGACGGCGAACAGCCGGGTGCGGCCGGAGATCGACACGTCAGACCCCCTCGGCGCGGGCGCGCGGCATGGCGTCCAGGGTGCGGGCGACGAGCGGTTCGGGGACGTCGCGGACGAGTTCGGCGCCGTGCGGGCCGTCGAGGACGAACGAGAGGCCGTCGACGGCCTTCTTGTCCAGCCGCATCAGGGCGATCAGTTCGCCGGTGACGACCTCCGGCGGCAGGGCGGTGGGCAGCCCGTAGTGGGCGACCACGTCGTGGTGCTCGGCGACCCGTTCGGGGCGGATCCGCCCGAGCGCGCCGGCCAGCCGGCCCGCGAAGACCGTGCCGACGGCGACCGCCTCGCCGTGCCGCAGCCGGAAGTCGGTGGCGCGTTCGAGGGCGTGGCCCAGGGTGTGGCCGTAGTTGAGGATGTGCCGCAGCCCGGCGTCGCGTTCGTCGGCGGCCACCACGGCGGCCTTCCGGGCGATGCTCGCGGCGATCTGTTCCTCCAGCGGCAGGTGGCGCAGGTCCCCGGCGCCGATGAAGTGGCAACGGGCGATCTCCCCGTAGCCGTTGATCCGTTCGCGCGGGGGCAGGGTGGCGAGGTAGTCAGTGTCGCAGAGGACGGCGGAGGGCTGCCAGTAGGCGCCCACGAGGTTCTTGCCCTCCGGGAGGTTGACGGCGGTCTTGCCGCCGACGCTGGCGTCGACCTGGGCCAGCAGCGACGTGGGCAGGTGCACCACGGGCACGCCCCGGTGGTAGAGCGCGGCGGCGAGCCCGACCGCGTCCGTCGTGGTGCCGCCGCCGCAGGAGACGACGGCGTCCGCCCGGCCCAGGCCGAACGCGGTGAAGCGGCTGCACAGTTCGGCGACCCAGGCGAGGGACTTGCCCTCCTCGCCGTCCTTCGCGGCGATCACCAGGGTGTCGAGACCGGTGTCGGGCAGCCACTCGGGGGGCCGGGCGCTCACCACGGCGACCCGGCGGGCGCCGATCCCCGCGAGGACGCCGGCCAGCCGGTGGCGGGCGCCGGGGCCGATGAGGACCGGGTAGCCGCGTTCGCCCAGCTCCACGTCGATGCGCCGCAGCCCGCCGTCCTCGCGGACCCGGCCGCCGTGGGTGCCGGGCGTGCCGTGGGCGCCGGGGGCGCCCGGGTCAGCCCCCCGGTCCGGGTCCGGGTCCGTGTCCGGATGCGGGCGGTCCGCCGTCCCTGTCGTGGTCAACTCGGCTCTCCCAGTGGTTGTCGGCGCGCCAGCGCGACGGCGCCGTGCAGTGAGGACAGCCCGCCGAGCGCGGCGGGGCGGATCGCGGGGGCGGGGCCGCCCGGGCGGGCCAGTGCGGCGGCGTGGGCCTCCACCCGCGCGGCGAAGCCGGGCAGTCCGTCGGCGAAACCGCCGCCCACCACGGTCAGTTCGGGGTGGAACAGCTCGGCGAGCGACACCGCCGCCGCCGCCAGTGCGGAGCACGTCTCCTCGACGGCCTCCTCCGCCCAGGGCTCGCCCCCGGCGAGCGCGGCCCGCAGCTCGGCGAACCCGACGGGCGCGCCGCGCAGCAGCGCCGCGCGCCGCAGGGTGGCGGGACCGGAGGCGGTGGCCTGGAGGCAGCCGTGGCGCCCGCAGTCGCAGCGCGGACCCCCGCGGTCGACGATCAGGTGCCCCGCCTCGCAGGATCCGCGCGACGGCCCGGGCAGGGGCGCGCCCCGGTGGACGACGCCGCCGCCGACGCCCGTCCCGACGCCCAGGTAGACGAGGTGGTCGCGCCCGGCGTGCACGGCCTCGGCGAGCGCGGCGAGGTCGCCGTCGTCCGCCCAGCCGACGGTGGCGGCGGGGAAGAGCTCCCGCAGGGCCGGGGCGAGGCCGAAGTCCTCCCAGCCGGGGCGTCCCGGCCAGGCGAGGACCCGGCCGTCCGGACCGACGGTGGCGGGCATCGCGACCCCGACCGCGGCGAAGTCGCCGCCCCACCGCTCGCGCAGCCGGGCGACCGCGTCGGCCAGCGCGGTCCAGTCGGCGGCAGCCCCCCGCGCCTCGGGCCAGGGCAGGACGGCCTCCTCCGTGCGGACCGGCCCGCCGGGCGCGCCGCCCTCGGCGCGCAGCGCCACCTTCGTCCCGCCGACGTCGATGCCGAGCAGGCCCCGGGCGGCGGTCGCGGCGCCCATCAGGACTCCGGCACCTTGGCCAGCAGCGCCTGGGCGGCGAGACGGTAGCCGAGCGAGCCGAGGCCGACGATCACGCCCGAGGCGAGCGGCGCCAGCACCGACTCGTGCCGGAAGCTCTCGCGCGCCCAGACGTTCGACAGGTGCACCTCGACGAAGGGCCGCGGGTAGGCGGCCAGCGCGTCGCGCAGGCTCCAGCCGGCGATCATCAGCGCGCCCGGGTTCACGATCGCCCCGACGGTGTCGTACGAGTCCTGCACCGCCTCGATCAGCTGTCCCTCGGACTCGCGCTGGACGGAGGTGACCTTCCAGCCCCGGCCGGCCACCTCGGCGGCCACGGCCGCCTCGATGTCCGCCAGGGTGTCGGTGCCGTAGACCTCCGGCTCGCGGCGGCCGAGAATCCCGAGATTGGGACCGTTCAGCAATAGCAGTTCGCTCATATTCCGGTTATAGCAGTGTGTGCCTCACCGGAACGCGGAACCCGGTCCCCGTGATGCAGGACAAGGGCTTTGTAGGGGGGTGTGTAGGGGAGGTGACGGGCTCGCTTTTCCTGGGTTAGCGTGCCGTTCCACGGTCCCCCCGAAACGAAAGGCTGCGCGGAATTATGAGCGCCAAAGGACGTCCGGCCCCGGAGTTCCCGGTCTGGCCGCAGTTTGACGAGGCCGAGCGCGAAGGACTGATCAGGGCCCTGGAGCAGGGCCAGTGGTGGCGCATGGGCGGCAAGGAGGTCGACACCTTCGAGCAGGAGTTCGCCGACTACCACGGTGCCGAGCGCGCGCTCGCCGTCACCAACGGCACCCACGCGCTGGAGGTCGCCCTCCAGGTGCTGGGCGTGGGCCCGGGCAGCGAGGTCATCGTGCCCGCCTTCACCTTCATCTCCTCCTCGCAGGCCGCCCAGCGGCTCGGCGCCGTCGCGGTGCCGGTCGACGTCGACCTCGACACCTACAACCTGAGCCCCGAGGCGGCGGCCGCCGCGATCACCCCGCGGACCCGGGCGATCATGCCCGTCCACATCGCCGGCCAGATCGCCGACATGGACGCCCTCGGCAAGCTGTCCGCCGACACCGGCGTGCCGATCGTGCAGGACGCCGCGCACGCCCACGGCGCCCGCTGGCAGGGCCGCCGGGTCGGCGAGCTCGGCTCCATCGCCGCGTTCAGCTTCCAGAACGGCAAGCTGATGACGGCCGGCGAGGGCGGCGCCGTCACCTTCCCCGAGACCGCGCAGTACGAGGAGGCGTTCCTGCGGCACAGCTGCGGCCGGCCCCCGACGGACCGGAAGTACTTCCACCAGACCTCCGGCTCCAACTTCCGGCTGAACGAGTTCTCCGCGAGCGTGCTGCGCGCCCAGCTCGCCCGCCTCGACGGCCAGATCGCCGTCCGGGAGGAGCGCTCCAAGCTGCTCAGGAGCCTGCTGGAGGAGATCCCCGGTGTGGTGCCGCAGGGCCGCGACGAGCGCGCCGACCGCGTCCCGCACTACATGGCGATGTTCCGGGTGCCCGGCCTGAGCGAGGAGCGGCGCGACGCGCTGGTGGACGACCTGATCGCCCGCGGCCTGCCCGCCTTCGTCGTCTTCCGCGCGATCTACCGCTCGGACGGCTTCTGGGAGACGGCCGCGCCCGACTTCACCGTCGACGAGCTGGCCCGGGCCTGCCCCAACAGCGAGGCGCTCACCACCGAGGGCATCTGGCTGCACCACCGCACCCTGCTCGCCGGGGAGCAGCAGATCGAGGACGCCGCCCAGATCATCTCCGACGCCCTGGCCGCGGTGTGAGCGCGGCACCGCGGGATCCGGGAGCGCCGGTGCGGGTGGCCGTCGTCGGCCTCGGCTGGGCGGGCCGCACGATCTGGCTGCCCCGCCTGGCGGCGCACCCGGCGTTCCGGGTCACCGCCGTCGTCGAGCCGGGCCCCGTCGGGGCGGAGCACGTCCCGGAGGGCGCCGAACTCCTCGCCGACGCCGACCTGCTCGGCCCGGACGTGGACCTCGCCGTCGTCGCGGTGCCCAACCACCTGCACACCCCGGTCGCCGAACGGCTGCTGGCCCGCGGCATCCCGGTGTTCCTGGAGAAGCCGGTCTGCCTCAGCGCCGCCGAGGCCGACCGGCTGGCCGCCGCCGAGCGGGCGGGCGGGGCCGTCCTGCTGGCGGGCAGCGCCGCCCGCTACCGGGAGGACGTCTCCGCCCTCATCGAGGTGGCGGCGGAGATCGGCCCGATCCGACACGTGGACCTCGCGTGGGTCCGCGCCAGCGGCGTCCCCGACGCCGGCGGCTGGTTCACCAGCCGCCGGCACTCCGGGGGCGGCGCGCTGGTCGACCTCGGCTGGCACCTGCTCGACACCGCCGCGACCGTGCTCGGCGGCCCGGTCCGGTTCCTGGACGTGCTCGGCTCGGTCTCCGCCGACTTCGTCAACGACGGCGCGCGGAGCGCCGGCTGGCGCGGCACGGAGGGACCGGACGGCGAGGGCGACGTCGAGGACACCGCCCGGGGCTTCCTCACCACCGACACCGGTGTCTCGGTGGCGGTACGGGCGAGCTGGGCCTCGCACGAGCCCGTCGACACCACCCGGATCACCGTGGAGGGAGCCACCGGCTCCGCCACCCTGGTCTGCACCTTCGGTTTCAGCCCCAACCGCCGCGTCCCGCGGCTCACCCGGACCCGCGACGGCGTCACCACCGACGTCCCGCTGCACGGCGAGTCCGTCGGCGCCGAGTACGTGCGCCAGCTCGACGCCCTGCCCGCCCTGCTCGCCGACCCGGCCTCGCGCGGCGCGGCCGTGACCCAGGCCCACTACACGATCTCGGTCATCGAACGGCTCTACGCGGGGGCCCGCGCCCCACGGCCGCGGCTCGCCGACGAGGCCACCGCGCTCGCCGTCTGACCGGCGCCGAGCGGCCGGCACCGGTCCGCCGACACCGAGCCGTCGGCACCGGTCCGCCGGCACCGACCCACCGGAGCCGCCCCACGCCCCGGCCCCCGGGGGGGCCGTGCCCACCCCGCCGGTCCGCGCGGGCCGGGGCGTCAGGCCCGGTCACCCGTCCGGGCCGCCCACTTCCCATGGAGACCCCATGCCGAGCAACCAGCCCGCAGCCACCGCCCCCGACGCCCGCGCGCTCGCCGCGTTCTCCCCGGTCCGCGCGGTGGTCTTCGACCTCGACGGCGTCATCGTCGACAGCTTCGACGTGATGCGCCGGGCGTTCCTGACCGCCTACGACGAGGTGGTCGGCGACGGCCGGCCGCCGTTCGAGGAGTACTGCCGCCACCTGGGCCGCTACTTCCCCGACATCATGCGCATCATGGGGCTGCCCCTCGAACTGGAGGAGCCCTTCGTCCGGGAGAGTTATCGCCTCGCCCACCAGGTCACCGTGCACGAGGGAGTGCGCGAACTGCTCGCCGAACTCAACCGGCGCGGCATCCGGCTGGCGGTGGCCACCGGGAAGAGCGGCCCCCGGGCCCGCTCGCTGCTCGACCAGCTCGGCCTGCTGCACCACTTCGACCACGTGCTCGGCTCCGACGAGGTCGCCCGGGCCAAGCCCGCCCCCGACATCGTGCTGCGCGCCCTGGAGCTGCTGCGCCTCCCGGCCGGGCAGGCCGTCATGATCGGTGACGCCGTGACCGACCTGGCGAGCGCCCGGGGCGCCGGGGTCGGCGCGATAGCCGCCCTGTGGGGGGAGACCGACGAGCCGGCGCTCCTCGCGGAGCGGCCCGACGCCGTGCTGCGCCGCCCCGACGAACTGCTCGCCCTACTGCCCGAACCCGCCCCGGCCCACTGACACCCGCCCGCTGGCACCCGCCCGCTGGCACCCGCCCAATGGCCTCGGCCCACCGACCCCGGCCCGACGGGGCGGGTCCCCGGTGAGCAGGCCCGCAGAACAGACCCCGCCGAGCCCGTCCGCCGGACTCGGCCGCCGGACCCGGCGCCCGCCGAGCGCCGGACCCGCCGGACCCGGAACCCCTCCGGGTCCGGTCCGCCGACCGGCGGTCCGTCCACCGGTCCCGGCGGGGCCCGGCCGACGGTGGCCCGCCCTCGTCCCCGTCCCCGGCCAGGCCCCGCCGAGGCTCCCTCCCGGCCCGGACCGCCCACCCGCCCCGCCGAGCGCAGGCTCGGCGGGGCGGCGTCGTTCCCGGCCACCCGGACACCCGCGGCCCCGCGGCCCGCCTCCGCCGCCGTCGCCCGGTGCCCCCCGCCGTCCCCCGGCGCCCGCCTACGCCCGCCCGCCGCCCGCGTGGCCGCTGCGAATAGGGACCGTATAGGGGGTCGGATAGGGGCGGCCCGAGGCCCCCGCCGGACGAGACTGTGACGGGCGGGAATTCGCGTACGGCCTCCCAGGACCGGCCGCGCGGCAATTCACCGCCCCCTTTTCCGAGAAGTAATCCGGCTTTCGTCAGCCCGCCCGTTCCGCCCGGCGGAAAACGGAAATCCCCGCACCATTCCCGGCCCCGTCCGGCCGGAACACACCGGGGTACCCGCACCCGACCGACCCGACGTAAGGAAGTGACGGCATGTTGCGCACCGAGCTGATCCGGCCGCTGCCCGAACTGCTGGCCGAGCACGCCCGCGACAGCTCGGACAAGACCGCGTTCCGCGACGCGGTCCGAGGCGTGACCTACGCCGAGCTCCACGACCGCACCGGCCGGATCGCCGGACACCTCGCCGACCTGCGCCTCCAACCGGGCGACCGGGCGGCGATCCTGCTCGGCAACAGCGTCGAGGTCGTGGAGAGCTACTTCGGCGTGCTCCGGGCCGGTGCCATCGCCGTCCCGCTCAACCCGCACGCCACCGAGACCGAGCTCGCCCACCTCCTCGACGACAGCGGCGCCCGCGTGGTGATCACCGACGCGGCCCGGGCCGGCGCCCTGGAGGCCCTCGCGCGCGGCCGGGCCGACCTGCGGGTGATCGTGACCGGCGACGGCCCCGTCCCGGCCGGCGCCCTCTCCTTCGAGACCCTCGCCACCACCGCGCCCGCCACCCCCGCGCGCGACGACCTCGGGCTGGACGACCCCGCCTGGATGCTCTACACCTCCGGCACCACCGGCCGCCCCAAGGGCGTCCTCTCCACCCAGCGCAACTGCCTCTGGTCGGTCGCCGCCTGCTACGTGCCCGTACCCGGCCTCAGCGCCGAGGACCGGGTGGTGTGGCCGCTGCCGCTCTTCCACAGCCTCTCCCACATCGCGTGCGTGCTGAGCGTCACCGCGGTCGGCGCCACCGCCCGCATCCTCGACGGGTTCGCCGCGCAGGACGTCCTGGAGGCCGTGCGCGAGGAGTCCGCGACCTTCCTGGCGGGCGTGCCCACCATGTACCAGCAACTGGTGCGCGCCGCCCGCGAGGACGGCTTCTCCGCGCCGGCCCTGCGGATGTGCCTGGTCGGCGGCGCCATGACGACCGCCGCGCTGCGCCGCTCCTTCGAGGAGGCGTTCGGCGCGCCGCTCATCGACGCCTACGGGTCCACCGAGACCTGCGGCTCGATCACCGTCAACTGGCCCACCGGCGCCCGGGTCGAGGGCTCCTGCGGCCTGCCCGTGCCCGGCCTCGGCGTGCGGCTCGTCGACGTCGAGACCGGCCTCGACGCCGCCGACGGCGAGGAGGGCGAGGTCTGGGTGCGCGGCCCGAGCGTCATGCTCGGCTACCACAACCAGCCCGAGGCCACCGAGCAGGCGCTGCGCGGCGGTTGGTACCACACCGGGGACCTCGCCCGCCGCGACGAATCCGGCTACTTCACCATCACCGGCCGGATCAAGGAACTCATCATCCGCGGCGGGGAGAACATCCACCCGGCCGAGGTCGAGGAGGTGCTGCGCGGCGTCGCCGGTGTCGCGGACGTCGCCGTCGTCGGCAAGCCCCACGAGGTACTGGGCGAGGTCCCGGTGGCCTTCCTGGTGCCCGGCCCCGGCGGCCTCGACCCGGAGGCCCTGCTGGCCGCCTGCCGGGAACGGCTCTCGTACTTCAAGGTCCCCGAGGAGCTGTACGAGACCGACCGCATCCCGCGGACCGCCTCCGGCAAGATCACCCGTCACGTCCTGCTCGACGCGCCCGCCCGGCTCCGGGCCGCCGGCGGCAGCCACTACGAGCACCTGTTCCGCGTCGACTGGCTGCCGCTCTCCTCCGTCCCCGGTGCCCGCCCGGCCACCAGCACCTGGGCCGTGCTCGGCACGGACGGCTTCGGCCTGGGTGACGCCCTCGGCGCCGGCGCCGCGCACCGCGACCCCGCCTCGCTGGCCGCCGCCGACCCGCTCCCCGACGTCGCCCTGCTCGGCTGCGGCGCGGGCCTGCGCAAGCCCGGTCCGCTCGCCGCCGACGTCGAGGACGCCGTGCGGCGGCTCGACCGGCAGCTCGAAGCCTGGCTCGCCGAGGAGCGGCTGTCCGACACCCGGCTCGTCGTCGTCACCCGCGGCGCCGTCGCCGACGGCGCCACCGACCTCGTCCAGGCCCCGCTCTGGGGCGTGGTCCGCGCCGCCCAGGCCGAGCACCCCGGCCGGTTCGTCCTCGTCGACCTCGACGCCGAGGAGACCGCCGCCGCCGCGCTGGCCGACGCCGTCGCCTCCGGCGAGCCGCAACTCGTCATCCGCTCCGGAGTCCCGCTGAGGCCGCGCGCCGCCCGGGTGTCGGCCGCGCTCGCCCACGGCGAGCCCCCGGCCCGCTTCGACCCGCGCCGCGCCGTGCTGGTCACCGGTGCCGACGGGGCGACCGCCGCCGCCGTCGCCCGCCACCTCGTCTCCGGGCGGGGCGTGCGCCGCGTCCTGCTGACCAGCACCCACGGCCCCGACGACCGGGCCGCCGCCGAACTCGCCGCCCGGCTCACCGAATCGGGCGCCGACGTCACCCTCACCGCCGTCGACCCCGCCGACCGCGACGCCCTCGCCGCCTACGTCGCGGCCCCCGGCGTCCGCTTCAATGCCGTCGTCCACACCCCCGGCGCCGCGTTCCCCGGGCTCGCGGCCACCCTCGCCGCGGCGATCAACCTGCACGACCTGACCGCCGCCGCGGACCTCTCCGCCTTCGTGGTGTACACGCCCGCCGCCGGCCTGCTCGGCGCGCCCGGCGCCGACGGGGAGGCCGCCGCGGCGGCGTTCCTCGACGCGCTCGTCCGCCACCGGGTCCAGCGCGGCCTGCCCGGCCTCGCCCTCGGCACCGGTCCCGCCGACGGCGACGGGCGGACGGTGCCGCCGGGCCTCGGCCGGCTCACCGCCCAGGAGAGCGCGGCGGCGTTCGACGCCGCCCACCTGGCCGACCACACCTCGCTCCTGCTGCTCCGGCTCGACGCGGAGGGGCTGGACGCCCTCGCCCCGCCGGACGTTCCGGCCCTGCTGCGCGACCTCATCGACGCCCCGGCCGGTCCGCGCACCCCCGACAGCGCGACCGCCGCCGCACTGCGCCGCCGCCTGTCCGGCCGGTCCGCCGCCGACCGGCAGCGGGACCTGCTCGACCTCGTTCTCGCGGAGACCGCCCAGCTCGCCTCCGACCGCCCGGACGCGATCCGGCCCGACGGCCCGTTCAAGGACCTCGGTTTCACCTCCGCCACCGCCGTCGACCTGCGCGGGCGTCTCACCGCGGCCACCGGCCTGCGGCTCCCCGCCACCCTCGCCTTCGACCACCCCACCCCGACCGCTGTCGCGGCCTTCCTCCTCACCGTGCTGACCGGCAAGCCCGCCGCCGTCCGGCCCGTCCCCGTGCCGCGCACCGCGCCGCCGGCCGACGACCCCGTCGTCATCGTCGGGGCGGCCTGCCGGCTGCCCGGCGGCGTCGGCTCCCCGGCCGACCTGTGGCGGCTGGTCAGCGAGGGCACCGACGCGATCACCCCGTTCCCCCGTGACCGGGGGTGGGACCTCGACGCCCTCTACGACCCGGACCCGACCGTCCCCGGCACCTCCTACGCGCGCCACGGCGGTTTCCTGCACGACGCCGGCGAGTTCGACGCCGCCTTCTTCGGGATCTCGCCGCGTGAGGCGCTGGCGACGGATCCGCAGCAGCGGTTGCTGCTGGAGACGTCCTGGGAGCTGCTGGAGCGGGCGGGCATCGACCCGACGTCGCTGAAGGGGCAGCCGGTCGGCGTGTACGCCGGTCTGATGTACCACGACTACGCGACCGACCTCGCCGAGGTCCCCGACGGGCTGGAGGGCTACCTCGGCACGGGCAACGCCGGTTCGGTGGCGTCTGGCCGCATCTCCTACACCCTCGGGCTGGAGGGTCCGTCGGTGACGGTGGACACGGCCTGCTCGTCCTCGCTGGTGGCGCTGCACCTGGCCGCGCAGGCGTTGCGTGACGGGGAGTGCACGCTGGCGCTGGCCGGCGGTGTCGCCGTCATGGCCCGGCCCACCTCCTTCGTCGAGTTCTCCCGCCAGCGTGCGCTGTCGGCCGACGGCCGGGCCAGGGCCTACGCGGACGCGGCCGACGGCACCGCCTGGGCCGAGGGCGTGGGCCTGGTGCTGCTGGAGCGGCTGTCGGACGCGCGGCGGCTGGGTCACGAGGTGCTGGCCGTGGTGCGGGGCTCGGCGGTCAACCAGGACGGTGCGTCGAACGGTCTGACGGCGCCGAACGGTCCCTCGCAGGAGCGGGTGATCCTCGCGGCGCTCGCCGACGCCCGGCTGGGCGTGGCGGACGTCGACGCGGTGGAGGGTCACGGGACGGGGACGTCGCTGGGTGATCCGATCGAGGCGCAGGCGGTGCTGGCCACGTACGGGCAGGGTCGTCCGGCGGAGCAGCCGGTGTGGCTGGGTTCGTTGAAGTCGAACATCGGGCATGCGCAGGCGGCTGCCGGGGTCGCGGGTGTGATCAAGATGGTGGAGGCGTTGCGGCACGGTGTGCTGCCGAAGAGTCTGCACATCGACGCGCCGAGTTCGAAGGTGGACTGGGAGTCGGGTGCGGTCGCGTTGTTGACGGAGGAGCGGGAGTGGCCGGAGGTGGACCGGCCGCGCCGGGCCGCCGTGTCGTCCTTCGGCGTGAGCGGCACCAACGCCCACGTCATCCTCGAACAGGCCCCCGTCCAGGAGGCCCCCGCCGAGTTCGACGCCGGGTCCGTCACACCGGTGCCCTGGCTGTTCTCCGCCCGGACCACCGAGGCGCTGAGCGAACAGGCCGAGCGACTCGCGGAGTTCGCGGATTCCCGGACCGCCGCCGAGGCGCCGGCCGTCGCCCGCACGCTCGCCTCCTCCCGTGCCGCGCTGGAGCGGCGGGCCGTCGTGGTCGCCGTCGATCAGGCGCAGGCGCTGACCGGACTGCGGGCGCTGTCCTCCGGCGAGGCTGTGCCCGGGTTGGTGGCGGGCCGTGCGGAGGTGGCGGGCCGGTCGGTGTTCGTGTTCCCGGGTCAGGGTTCGCAGTGGGTGGGGATGGGGCGGCGGTTGCTGGCGGAGTCTCCGGTGTTCGCGCGGGCTCTGGCGGAGGTGGAGGGTGCGCTGAAGCCTTATGTGGACTGGTCGTTGGTGGATGTGGTGAATCAGGTGCCGGGTGCCGCCTCGCTGGAGCGGGTGGACGTGGTGCAGCCGGTGTCGTTCGCCGTGATGGTGGGTCTGGCGCGGGTGTGGGGTTCGCTGGGTGTGGTGCCGGACGCGGTGGTGGGGCATTCGCAGGGTGAGATCGCGGCGGCGCATGTCGCGGGGGTCTTGTCGCTGGAGGACGCCGCCGCCGTGGTGGCGCTGCGTTCGCAGGCGATCGCGCGGGGTCTGGCGGGTCGTGGCGGCATGGTGTCCGTCGCGCTGCCGGCCGCCGAGGTGGCTGACGGTCTGCCGGCCGGTGTGGAGGTGGCGGCCGTGAACGGGCCGTCGTCGGTGGTGGTGGCCGGTGACCCGGTGGGGCTGGACACGCTGGTGGCCGGCTTTGAGGAGCGGGGTGTGCGGGTTCGGCGGGTGCCGGTGGACTACGCCTCGCACACCGCGCACGTCGAGTCGATCGAGGAGGAACTGGCCGGGTTGCTGGCCGGGGTGAAGCCGCAGGCGGCGAGGGTGCCGTTCCTGTCGACGGTGGAGGGCCGGTGGCTGGAGGGTCCCGAGCTGGACGGCGGGTACTGGTACCGCAACCTGCGGCAGACCGTCCGCTTCGCCGGGGCGGTGGACACGCTCGCCGCCGAGGGGTTCCGGGCGTTCGTCGAGGTGAGCGCGCACCCGGTGCTGGCGCACAGTCTGGTGGAGGCGCTGGAGGAGGCGGTCCAGGCTCCGACGGTGGTCACGGGGACGCTGCGGCGTGAGGACGGTGCGTGGGACCGGGTCCTGCTCTCGGCCGCGGAGCTGTACGTCCGCGGGGTCGGGGTGGACTGGTCGGCGGCGTTCGTCGACGCCGGCACGCTCCGGCCCTCCGAACTCCCCACCTACCCCTTCCAGCACGAGCACTACTGGCTCCGGCCCGGCCGCGCCGCGGGTGACCTCGCGGCCGTCGGCCTGGACAAGGCAGGCCACCCGCTGCTGGAAGCCGGGCTGCTGCTCGGCTCCGAGGAGGGCGCCGTCTTCACCGGCCGGATCACCGAACGCACCCTGCCCTGGCTGGTCGACCACCGGGTCGGCGGCGCGACCCTGCTGCCCGGCACCGCGCTGCTGGACGCGCTGGTGCACGTCGGGCACCGGCTCGGCGCGCCCACGGTCGAGGAACTGACCATATCCGCCCCGATCGTCGTCCCCGAGGGCGGCGGCATCGACCTCCAGGTCCACGTCGGCGAGGCCGAGGACGGCCGCCGCGCCGTCCGGCTGCTCACCCGGACCGGCCCCGGCCTGCCGTGGAGCGGGAACGCCACCGGCACGCTCGCCCCCGAGGGCCCGGAGCCCGCCGCCGCCGAGGAACTGACGGCCTGGCCGCCCGCCGGGGCCCGCCCGCTCGACCTCGACGGCCTCTACGACCGGCTCACCGTCGCCTACGGCCCCGCGTTCCACGCGGTCGAGGCCGCCTGGCTCGCCGACGGTCGCCTCTACGCCCAGCTCCGCCTCCCCGAGGCCGTGACCGACGCGGCCGCGTACGGGCTGCACCCGGCCCTGCTGGACGCCGCCCTGCACCCGCTCGGCGAGGCCGGCTTCTTCCCCGGCGCCGCCGTGCCGCGGCTCGCCTTCTCCTGGGCCGGGGTGCGCCTGCACGCCGCCGGGGCCGAGGTCCTGCGGGTCGTCGTCGCCGCCTCCGGGCCCGACACCCTCTCCATCCGGGCCGCCGACGAGACCGGCGCACCCGTCGTCGACGTCGAGGCCCTCACCGTGCGGCCGGTGGACCCGAGCAGCCTGGGCGCCGCCTCCGACGCGGCCCTGTTCGAGGTCGACTGGGTCCCGGCACCCGAAGCGACACCTGAAGCGGAACCTGAAGCGACATCCGGAGCGGCTGACGGGACGGCCGCCGAGGCGACCCCCGCCGGCACGGCCTGGGTGCTCCACGACGAACTGCCCGCCGACGGACCGCTGCCGCCCCTCGTCGTGCTGCCCGCCGGACTCGGCGTGCCGACCGACGGTGTCCCCGAGCGCGCCCACGCCGTCGGCCACGACGTCCTGCGGGCCCTCCAGTCCTGGCTGGCGGACGAACGGACGGCCGACTCCCGGCTCGTCGTCGTCACCCGGCAGGGGGAGCTCGCCCAGGAGCCCGTCCGGGGCCTGGTGCGGACCGCGCAGTCGGAGAACCCGGGCCGCTTCGTCCTCGTGGAGGGCGACGACCCGGCAGCCGCCGCCGAGGCGGTGGCCGCCACGGCGGACGAGCCGCAGATCGCGGTGCGCGACGGGCGGCGACTCGTCGCCCGGCTGCGCCGCGCGGCGCAGCCGGCCCCCCCGGTGCCGGCCCCCCGGGGGGGGGGCCCCCGCCGGGTGACCCGCGGCACCCGGGGGCGCCGCCGCCAGGTGGGCCCCCCCCACGCG
>NZ_JBEXNT010000134.1:0-25835 GCF_040611255.1 Kitasatospora sp. NPDC002965
TCTACGAAATCACCCTCGACCCCGCCACCACCACCACAACCCCACAGATCACCCAACCCGCCAACGACACCGTCAAGACCGCCGCCACCTACACCGTCGACCCCACCAAGACCCAAACCCTCACCGCCACCGACGGCCACCCCTTCTGGCTCCCCCAAACCCGCGAATGGCTCACCGCCGACAAACTCCAACCCGGCCAATGGCTGGAGACCTCCACCGGCACCTGGGTCCAGATCAGCACCATCCGCTCCCACACCGCCCACCAACGCGTCCACAACCTCACCGTCAGCGACCTCCACACCTACTACGTCCTCGCAGGCACCACCCCCGTCCTCGTCCACAACTGCGAGGTCGCGTTGGGTTGGCAGAGAGAGGGGAAGCTCGATGAGTGGGCAGGAGAGGCAGGTTTCCAGACGTTCTCCACTCTGCCCAAAACTGCGTTCGCGCAGGCAGCACGCAAGGCCATCATCGACCCCAATGTGACGCTGCACGTCAACCGGGCAGGGTTCGATGACTTCATGGATGCGGCTCAGCGGGGTCTCAAGTCCGGAGAGGACGGCTGGGCGACCGACCTGGAAATGGCCTACATAGCGCGGGCACTCGCAAACGGTCAGCGATCGTGGAGTTCGATCAAGTGGTACTCGGTGGACAAGGGCGGACGTACGACGATGGACGCCCCTGCGTCGATGCCGGACCTTTCGTCACTCGTGGGAGACATGTCACCCGTGAGGGGCGGAGTCCTGCCCCATTGCAGCTGCTAGAACTGAGGTGTGGACCATGAAGTCCTGGCTTGAGGAGTACTATCCGGAGGTCTCCGCCGCGGGCGCGCTCGGGGCTGCCCTGAAGGTGGCTGCGGAACGGCGCGCGTGTGAGGTCGGGCCGGTCGATCCTGCTTCCTCGGAGGTTCGGATCATCACCGAGAGGGGTGTGGTTCGGGTCGGTCTCGCGGCGGGTCGGCGGCTGTTCATGGTCGGAATCCACACTCCTGGATTCACCTGGGCGACCGGCTCGACGGATGATCTCGGCCTGCTGGTCGAGGCCGTCGCTTCCTGGAAAGCCGGAATGCCGCTCGATGCCTTCGAGTCGAGGTTCGACTTCATGGAGCTCGATGAATTTGCGCGGCCGCTCGAAGCCCGGGATCCTGCCCCGTTGCAGTGGAGCAATCTCTTGTCCTCCGCGTTCTACGCGAAACAGTGGGGTCTGCTGAATCGGGTGCACGGTGACGGAGCTTTGAGGAGGCTCTTCCCGACCGTCTCGCACGGGACCGTTCGACTCCGTGTGGACCCGATGGACGGAGAGAGCCGGCATCTCCTGGTGAGGGAGGCCGGACCGGGCCTGTACGAGCTCAGGGCGGTCGGTGATCCGGCATCGGACTGGGTCACGGTCGGCGCTGACGATGTGGTCGCGCGGCTGAGAGGAGTTCTGGCCGGCGACCGGTAGCCGTGCTCCGGCGGCCTCGGTCGGCGTTGGGCGTACTGGAGGGCCCCGTAGCGGATGCTGCGGGGCCCTTCGGCGTTCGGGGGTGTGGCGGGTCAGGCGGGGGTGAGGAGGTGGAGGGCGGCGGGGGTGACGGTGACGGTGACGGGGAGGGGGGCCATGAACTCGCCGTCGGCGTAGGCGGTGATGGCGGGGGAGTCGATGCGGACCGACGTGGTGCGGTGGGTGGTGACCTCGCGGCGTCGGACGTGGGTGCCCTTGAAGAGGGTGGGGAAGAAGCGGGCGATGCGGTGGCGGGGCATCGCGTCGACGAGGGTGAGGTCGAGGAGGCCGTCGGTGGGGTCGGCGGTCGGGCAGATGAGCATCCCGCCGCCGTAGCTGCTGGTGTTGCCGACGGCGGCGAGCGTGAGGTCGCGGGTGATCTCGGTGCCGTCGGCGAGGGTGAGGTGGAAGGGCAGCGGGCGGAGGTTGGCGAACTCGACGGCGATGGCGAGGTTGTAGCGCATCCGGCCGCGGGGCCAGCGGAGGCGGTTGGTGCGGTCGCTGACCAGGGAGTCGAAGCCGCTGGCGAGGACGGAGCCGAACCGGCGGGTGCTGCCGTCGGCCGCCGTGACGAGGCCGAGGTCGACGGTGCGGGTGTGGCCGGCGGCGACGACGTCGGCGGCGGCCTCCGGGGCGTCGCGGGGGAGGCCGTAGGCGCGGGCGTGGTCGTTGCCGGTGCCGGCGGGGACGACGCCGAGGGGGACGGACGTGCCGGCGGCGGCCTGCAGGCCGAGGTTGACCATGCCGTCGCCGCCGACGACGACCAGGGCGTCGCAGGACCCGGAGCCGACGGCGGCGCGGGCGAGTTCGAGGGACTCGGCGGCGGAGGTGCCCGCCTGCGCGTCCACGGCGATGCCGAGGTCGCGCAGGCGGGCGGTGGCGCGGCGGGCCGCCGGCTCGGCGTGGCCGGCGGCTGCCGCGGGGTTGGTGAGGAGAACGACGCGGGCGATGGTTCTCCGGCCGCTCACGGGATCAGCTTGCCCGGGTTGAGGATGCCCGCCGGGTCCAGCTCGGCCTTGACGGCGCGCAGGATGCGCACGCCCAGCTCGCCGATCTCGTCGGTCATCCAGGGGCGGTGGTCGGCGCCGACCGCGTGGTGGTGGGTGATCGTGCCGCCGGCCGTCAGGATGGCGTCGCAGGCGGCGCGCTTCGCACCGGCCCACCGCTCCAACGGGTCGTCGCCGAGGGCGGCGACGACCGTGAAGTAGAGCGAGGCGCCGGTCGGGTAGACGTGCGAGATGTGGCAGAGCACGAGCGAGCCGGGGAGGGCCTCGGTGAGGGCGGTGGTGACGGCCAGACGGAGTTCGGGGAGGTTCCGCCAGCTGGTGGCGGTTTCGAGGGTCTCGCAGAGCGCGCCCGCGCGGAGCAGGGAGTCCCGCAGGTAGGGGGCGTTGAACCGGCCGTGTTCCCAGGCCCGGGCGGGTGCCTCGCCGAGCGGGGTGCCGCCGGCGGCGAGCAGGACGGCGCGGGTCTCCGCGTGGCGGGTGGCGGCCTGCTCGGCGGTGCCCTCGAAGACGGTGACGGCCAGGCAGCCGGTGACCGCGGGTTCGCCGCCGATCCTCTCGGTCATCGCGAGGTTGACCATGGTCTCGGCCTCGTCGGAGAGCCGGATGACGGTCGGGCCGGTGCCCTGCTGCTCGACGGCGCGCAGCGCGGCCGAGCCGGTGGCGAAGTCGGGGAAGGACCAGGCCTCGTACGCCTTGGCGGCGGGCGCGGGGTGGACGCGGACCCGGACGGCGGTGATCACGCCGAGGGTGCCCTCCGAGCCGAGGAACAGTTCGCGCAGGTCGGGTCCGGCGGCGGAGGCGGGGGCGCGCCCGAGGTCGAGGGTGCCGGCCGGGGTGACGACGCGCAGGCCGCGCACCATCTCGTCGAACCGGCCGTGGCCGGCCGAGTCCTGGCCGGAGGAGCGGGTGGCCGCGAAGCCGCCGATGGTGGCGAAGCGGAAGCTCTGCGGGTAGTGGCCGAGTTCGAAGCCGTGCGCGGCGAGCAGCGCCTCCGCCGCCGGGCCGGTGAGGCCCGCGCCGAGGACGGCTTCGCCGGAGGTCTCGTCGAGGTCGAGCAGCCGGTCGAGGCGGCGCAGGTCGAGCGACACGACGGCCGCGAGGCCGCCGCGCTCCGGGTCCAGCCCGCCGACCACGCTGGTGCCGCCGCCGAAGGGCACGACGGCGATGCGGCGTTCGGCGCACAGCGCGAGCAGGGCGGCGATCTCGTCCTCCCCTCCGGGCAGGACGACGGCGTCGGGCGCGTCCTGCGGTGCGCGGCTGCGGCGGCGCAGCAGGTCGGGGGTGGACTTGCCGCCGGCCCGGGGGAGTCGGTCGGCGTCGGCGGCGCTGACGTGCGCTTCGCCGACGACGGCGGCGAGGGCCGCGAGGTCGTCCGGGGACAGGGCGGACGGCCGCAGCACGACGTCCGAGGCGTCCGGGCCCGGCTCGGCGTCGCCGGTGACGCCGAGGGCGGCGGCGAGCAGGCCCTTGACGTCGGCGGACAGCTCCTTGGCGAGGGCCGGGTCGCCCCAGGCGTCCCACTTCATCGGGGGGAGCGGCAGCGCGGCGTCGGCCGGTTCCGCTTGCTTCTCGGCGGTCATACGTTACAGTTTTACACATCATGTCAAGTAGTAACGCGGACCTCGACCGGTCGTCCGAGCCTCGCGGCACCGACGACGCCATCCTTGACGCCGCCGCCGAACTGGTCATCCAACTCGGCGTACGCCGGACCCAGTTGGCCGAGATCGCGCGCCGTGCCGGGGTCAGCCGGCCGACCGTCTACCGGCGCTGGCCGGACGTCCGGGCGGTGATCGGTGCGCTGCTCACCCGCGAGATCGCGGCCACCCAGGAGGCCGTCCGGCTCGCCGGGGTGGACCGGGCCGCGTTCGTCGACGGTGTCGTCGAGGTCGCCGTCCGCCTGCGCGACCATCCGGTGCTCGGCGCGCTGCTGCGTTCCGCCGACTCCGACACGCTCTTCGAGTACGTGGTCGAACGCCTCGGGACCAGCCAGCGAGGGCTCCTCGAAGCACTCCGCGCCGGCATCGCGCAGGGGCAGGAGCACGGCTCGATCCGGGCCGGTGATCCGGTCGAGCTCGCCGCGATGGTGCTGCTGATCGCCCAGTCCACCGTCCAGTCGCACCGTATGGTGGCCCAGTTGCTGTCCGAGGACGCGTGGCGGCGTGAACTGGCCCGCGCCCTGGACGGGTACCTTGCGCCGTGAACGACCGCCGGGGACCGGTGAACGCCCGCGCCGGGCGGGCCGTCCGTCTGCGGGTGACCGCCCGTCCATGCCCGGTCGGCCGCCGTCGGCAGCCGGTGAACCGCCGCAACGCCACCCGCCACGGAGGCCGCAGATGACCACCACCGCCGGACCCTACGCCGGGACGACCCGACTCACCGCCCGTCGCCGGGAGTTGGAGCTCGACGCGCTCGCCGCCGACCCCGTCGTCGACGTCCTGGTGATCGGCGGAGGCATCACCGGCGTCGGTGTCGCCCTCGACGCGGCGGCGCGCGGGCTCTGCACCGTGCTCGTCGAGTCCCGCGACCTCGCGTTCGGGACCAGCCGCTGGAGTTCCAAGCTCGTCCACGGCGGCCTGCGCTACCTCGCCTCCGGGCGGATCGGCGTGGCGCGGGAGAGCGCCCGCGAACGCGGTGTGCTGATGACCCGTACCGCCCCTCACCTGGTCCGTTCGCTGCCCCAACTCGTGCCGCTGCTGGACGGGTTGTTCCGCCCGGGGCAGGCCGCGCTGGTCCGGGCCGGCTTCCTCGCGGGCGACGCCCTGCGGCTGGGCGCCGGCACCTCGGGCACCCTGCTGCCCCGGGTCCGCCGGGTGGACGCCGCCCGCGCCCGTGACCTGGTGCCCGGGCTGCGGGCAGCCGGTCTGAACGGCGGCCTCGTCGCCCACGACGGGCAACTCGTCGACGACGCCCGGCTGGTGGTCGCCCTCGCCCGTACCGCGGCGCAGTACGGGGTCTCGGTGCTCACTCGCGTCCGCGCCGACGAGGTCACCGGAGGCGGCGCCCGGCTCACCGACGGACTCACCGGCCAGTCGTTCACCCTCACCGCCCGCGCCGTCGTCAACGCCACGGGAGTCTGGGCCGGCGAGGTGGATCCGTCGATCCGGCTGCGGCCCAGCCGGGGCACCCACCTGGTGGTCGACGCCGCGGCCCTCGGCCGGCCGACCGCCGCGCTCACCGTCCCCGTGCCCGGGTCGACCAGCCGGTTCGTCTTCGCGCTGCCGCAGCAGCTCGGCCGGGTCGCGATCGGCCTGACCGACGAGGACGCGCCCGGCCCGATCCCTGACGAGCCCCGGCCCACTGACGCCGAGCTGGACTTCCTCCTCGACACCGTGAACTCCGCCCTGGAGACGGCCCTGACCAGGGCCGACGTGCGCGGCGCCTACGCCGGGCTGCGGCCGCTGCTCGACACCGGCGACGGCGCCACCGCGGACATCTCCCGGCAGCACGCGGTGCTGGAGTCGCCCAACGGCGTGATCACGGTGGTCGGCGGAAAGCTCACCACCTACCGCCGGATGGCCGAGGACGCGGTCGACGCCGCCGTGCGCCTGCGCGAGCTGACCGCCCGCGACTGCTGGACCACCCGCCTGCCGCTGGTCGGTGCGCCCGGCCACCGCGACAGCCGGCCCTGCCCCGAGGGCGAGGTGCCGGCCTCCCTAATCGCCCGCCACGGCGGCGCGGCGCGCGAGGTGCTCGTGGCGGGGGAGGCGCTGGGTGCCGGCTACGCGGCGCCGGTCGCGGGCGGCATCGACGTCAGCCGGGCCGAGATCGTGTACGCGGTGACGCACGAGGGCGCGCTGGACGTCGAGGACGTGTTGCACCGCCGGACCCGGATCGGCCTGGTCCCGGCGGACGCGGAGCGGGCCGGGGCGGCCGTCGAGGAGATCATCGCCAAGGTCCGCCGAGCGCCGAGTGCCGAGCGCTGAGTGCCGAGCGTTGCGGCAGGCGGCAGGCGGCAGGCGGCAGGCGGCCGGGTCGCCGGGCGGTCACTGCCCGGTGCGCTCCGCCATCGGGTGCACCGCGCCGTGCACGTCCAGCGCGCACGCGAGGGGGCGCTGGGGGTCACCGGTCCGCTTGAGCTCGACGGCGAGCGGCAGCGGAGGCTCCTCGGGCAGCTGGGCGGCCAGCGTGAGCGGGTAGACGCCGTGCCCGTGGACGCGGTGGAAGGCGACCTCCTTGCCGTCCACCAGCACCTCGGTCTCGGTGATCCAGCCGGACCGGACGTTCACCGTGACGGAGTGCCCGGCCCGGTCGAGATGGAAGCTGTGCCGCTGGCGCATGAAGACCTCCGGGGGACCGCCGAGCCCCCCGCGCGACCACGCCAGTCTACGTCCGGCCCCTCGGCCCGGCCGGGCGAGCGCGAGCGCTGCGGGAGTGGTGGGCGGTGACCTGGCCGCCCCCCTTCCCGCCCGGGATCGGGAACGGGGCCTCGGGAACGGGCCCCGGGGAAGGGGGACGCCACGGCGCCCTGGCCGCGCCTCAGACGAGGCGGCCGCCGCCGTCGACGTGCAGGACCGTGCCGGTGACGAAGGGGCTGGTCATCGCGAAGTGGACGGCGCGGACCAGGTCCTCGGTGGTGCCGGTCCGGCGTGCGGGGTTGCGGTCGGCGACGGAACGCAGGAAGTCGGTCTTGTCGGCGCCCATCCGGTCCCAGGCGCCGGTGTCGACGATGCCGGGGGAGACGGCGTTGACGCGGACCGGGGCGATCTCCACGGCCAGGGCCTGAACGAGGAAGGCGAGGGCGCCGTTGGTGGTGGCCATCACGGTGCGGGCGGGCGCGGGGCGCCAGGCGGCGACGCCGGAGAAGAAGGTGAAGGAGGCGCCGTCGGGGGTGTCGGTGGCGGCCTGGCCGGCGAGGTGCTTGGCGAGCAGCAGCGGGCCGTACACCTTGGCGGCGAACGCGCGGTGGACGTCGGCGAGTTGGAGTTCGGCGAGCGGGCCGTTGGCGGGCATGGCGGCGGTGGAGACGAGGTGGTCGAAGCGGCCGGTGGCGGCGGCGAGGGCGGCGATCGAGTCCTCGTCGGCGAGGTCGACCGGGACGACCTTCGTGGGGCCGGTCAGTTCGCCGGCGGTCCACTCCAGCTTGCGGGGGTCGGGGCCGGCGAGGACGAGTTCGGCGCCGGCGGCGGAGGCGGTGTGGGCGAGGGCGCGGCCGGTGTGGGAGCCGGCGCCGACGACGACGACGCGGCGGCCGGCGAGGGGGAGGGTTGCGGAGGAGGTCATGTCCGCAACCCTCCGCCGAGCAGGGGTGATACGTCCAAGGCTTGTTTTCTGGGAAAGCCATAAACTGCCTGCATGGCCACTCTCCGACAGTTCGAGTACCTGGTGACCGTCGTCGACACCGGTTCCTTCACGCGCGCGGCCGAGCTGCTGCACGTCACTCAGCCGGCGCTCTCGCACCAGGTGCGGGCGCTGGAGAAGGCGGTGGGCGGCGCGCTGCTGGAGCGCCTGCCGCGCGCGGTGCGGCTGACGCCGATGGGGCGGGCGGTGCTGCCGCACGCCCGGGCGGCGCTCGCGGATGCCGAGCGGCTGCGGGCGGCGGCCCGCTCGGCGGCCGGACTCGACAGCGGTGAGCTGGAGTTGGCGACGGTGTACTCGGTGAGCCTGGGCATCCTGCCGCCGGTGCTGCGGGCCTGGCGGCGCGCGCACCCGGGGGTGCGGATCCGGCTGCGCGAGTACGCGCACAACGAGGAGCTGCGGGCGGCGATGGCGGCGGGGCAGGCGGACGTCGCCGTGGGGACGCAGCCGGCCGACTGGGAGGGGCCGATCAGGGAACTGGGGGTGGAGGAGTTCGTCCTGGCGCTGCCGCCGGAGGACGCGGAGCCGGAGGGATGCCGGCGCGTTCCGCTGGCCGAGCTGGCGGAGCGGGACTGGGTGCACTACGCCCCCGGGAACGGGCTCGCGGACCTGCTGGACGCTGCCTGCGCGGAGGCCGGGTTCCGGCCCCGGGTGGCGGTGCGGACCGAGCAGACGGCGGCGGCCCCGCTGCTCGCGGCGGCCGGTCTGGGAGTGGCGCTGGTGCCGGCGAACATCGTGCCACCGGGGTTCGACGGGCTGGTCCGCCGGCCGGAGCCGCCGGTCCGGCGGGCACTGGTGGCGTACACCCGGACCCGGCCGGACCCGTTGACGGCGGCCTTCGTCGACCTGCTGGCCCGGCAGGCGTGCCTGCTTCCGCCGCAGGTGGCGGCGCTGCTGGCGGAGGGTGGCTGAGGCGGCGGGCCGCGAAGGGGCGGGGCCCGGCCGGGGAGCGTGCCGGGGGTCGGCCGTGTGCCGGCCGTTGCCGGCCGGGGATGGCCGTATTCGGTCGCACGGATTCTCGTGATCTCTACAGTGTTGTAGATTCTTTTCCAGGGAGAGCAGTAGCGCAACCGAGGAGGGCACTGTGGGAGTTTCGCTGGCCAAGGGCGGCAACGTCTCGCTGACCAAGGAGGCGCCGGGCCTCACCGCCGTCATCGTCGGACTCGGCTGGGACGTGCGGACGACCACCGGCGCCGACTACGACCTGGACGCGAGCGCGCTGCTCTGCAACGCGGTCGGCAAGGTGCTCTCGGACGGGCACTTCGTCTTCTTCAACAACCTGCGCAGCCCGGACGGTTCGGTCGAGCACAGCGGTGACAACCTGACCGGTGGCGGTGACGGCAACGACGAGCAGATCAAGGTCGACCTGGCCACCGTGCCGGCCGAGGTGGCCAAGGTGGTGTTCCCGGTGTCGATCTACGACGCGGACGCCCGGCACCAGAGCTTCGGCCAGGTCCGCAACGCGTTCATCCGGGTCGTCAACCAGGCCAACGGCCAGGAGATCGCCCGCTACGACCTCACCGAGGACGCCTCGACCGAGACGGCGATGGTCTTCGGCGAGCTCTACCGCAGCGGCGCCGAGTGGAAGTTCCGCGCGATCGGCCAGGGCTACGCCTCCGGCCTGCGCGGCATCGCGACCGACTACGGCGTGAACGTCTGACGGGTCGAACCGTTCGGCACTGAAGGGGAGTTCGGCGGCCGGTCGAGGGACAGGCCGCCGAACCCGCCCGTACCGGCGAGCTGTTCGCGCCACCACTCGGCCATTCCGGCCTCGTCGATGGTCCTCCAGTCCGGTGCGCCGGTGACCTGGGCCCGTCCGAGCCGGCGGCCGAGGTCGACCAACGCCCGCCCCACCGCGCCGCGTTCGCGGTCGTAACCGGGCAGCAGATCGTCCCAGCCGTCCGCCGACCGCCAGGCGTCCTCGAAGGCGCAGGCGTCCTGGAGGGCCTTGGCCGCGCCGCTGGTGTTGTGCGGGCGGACCAGGGTGGCGGCGTCCCCGGCGAGCAGCAGGCGTCCGGCGGTGCGGCGCGGGGTCGCGAGGTCGTGGATCGGCTGGAGCAGGATCCGCTCGACCGGGGTCAGGTTGACCACCCCGGCCCAGTACGGCGGGAGGTGTCGGTCGGCGAGGTCGGCCAGTTCGTCGAGGCGGGCGGGGTCGAGCGAGCCGGCCGGGATGCCGTTGGGGTCGGCCGGCGTGTGGGCCGGGACGCCGGCCCCGGTGTCGCCGGTCACGGTGCCGTCGGCCCTGCTGCTGCCGGCCCCGGTGTCGCCGGTCGGGTGCAGCCAGGCGGGTGCGGGGGCGTAGAAGACCCAGTTGACCAGGGTGGTGCCGGGCTCCAGGCCGGGAATGCGGTAGAGCACGACCTGGCCGCCGGGGTAGCAGGCGGTGATCACCTCGTGCCCGGGCCAGCGCGCGCCCCCGCCGGGCAGCCGGTCGAGGAGGCGGGCGTCGAAGCTGCCGCGCCAGCAGACGTAGCCGGCGTACTCGGGTTGGGCGTCCGGGCAGACGGCGCCCCGGACCACCGAACGGTGGCCGTCGGCGCCGACCACCAGGTCGTACGGGTCGCGCCCGTCGGAGGTCGCCACCCAGGCCTGCGGGCCGTCGTCGGGGCCGCCCCCGCCGACCGCCGTGACGGTCGTCCCGGTGCGGAACTCCACGGCGTCCGGGGCGCGTTCGCGCAGTCCCTGCCAGAGCACGCCCCAGTGGAACGCGTGCATGGCCATCGGCTGGACCCAGAGCACCCGCCCGCGCGGGCCGTGCGTGCCGGAGGGGTCGGCGGCCACCCAGTGCCGTTCGGTGAGCGGGTGGTGGCGGATGCCGTCGTCGAGGTGGCCGGCCCGGACCAGTTCGGCGTAGCGGTCCAGGACCACGCACAGGCCCACGCCCCGGTCCTCCAGGCGCCCGGGGCTGCGTTCCAGCACGGTGACCTGCTCCGCCCCGCCGCGGGCCGCGGCCCGGGCGAACGCGCACCCCGCGATGCTGCCGCCGACCACGGCGACCGATCCACCCCGCACGGCCGTGCCCCCCTCTCCGGGGCCTCGGCCGGCCCCGCCCGTCTCCCGACGACCATACGCCGTGGACTGACGATCCGTCAGTAAAGGGGCGGGTGGAGTGCCGTGGCGGCCGGGCCGCTCCGGGGGCGGCGCCGCGGGTGGCGCCGCAAGGGGTTCGGCGGGGCCGGTGGAGGGGTCCGGCGGGAGTTCGACCGCACCCTCTTGTGCAACTAGTTGCATATGGGCATCCCCTCCCCTACCGTGTGGTAACAACGAGCCGCCGCCTCGACGAAGCCCTGGGAGACCCCCGATGACCGCCACCCCGCCGCCGCCCTACCCGCACCTGCTGCGCCCGCTCGACCTCGGCTTCACGACCCTCCCCAACCGCGTCGTCATGGGGTCCATGCACGTGGGCCTGGAGGAGGCCCCCGACGGCCCCGAGCGGCTGGCCGCCTTCTACGCCGAACGCGCCCGCGGCGGCGTCGGCCTCATCGTCACCGGTGGCATCGCCCCCAACGAGGCAGGGCGCCCCTGGGGCGGCGGCGCCATGCTCACCACCGAGGAGGAGGCCGACCGCCACCGCGTCGTCACCGACGCCGTGCACGCCGCCGGCGGCCGGATCGCCCTCCAGATCCTGCACTTCGGCCGCTACGCCTACCACCCCGACCTCGTGGCCCCCAGCGCCGTCCAGGCGCCGATCAGCCCGTTCCCGCCGCGCGCCCTCACCGCCGACGAGGTCGAGCGGACCATCGAGGACTTCGCCCGCTGCGCCGCCCTCGCCCGGCGAGCCGGCTACGACGGCGTCGAGATCATGGGCTCCGAGGGCTACCTGATCAACGAGTTCATCGCCGCCGCCACCAACCACCGCGAGGACGAGTGGGGCGGCCCGTACGAGAACCGGATGCGGTTCCCGGTCGAGATCGTCCGCCGCGTCCGCGAGCGGGTCGGCCCCGACTTCATCCTGATCTACCGGCTCTCCATGCTCGACCTCGTCCCCGGCGGTTCCACCCTCCCCGAGGTGGTGCAGCTCGCCCGGGCCGTGGAGGAGGCCGGTGCCACCATCATCAACACCGGCATCGGCTGGCACGAGGCGCGCATCCCGACCATCGCCGCCTCCGTGCCGCGCGGCGCCTTCGCCTGGGTGACCCGCAAGGTGATGGGCTCGGTCGGCATCCCGCTGGTCACCTCCAACCGCATCAACACCCCCGAACTCGCCGAGCAGTTGCTCGCCGACGGTTACGCCGACCTGGTCTCCCTCGCCCGCCCGCTGCTCGCCGACGCCGACTTCGTCGCCAAGGCCCGCGACGGCCGCGCCGACGCCGTCAACACCTGCATCGGCTGCAACCAGGCCTGCCTCGACCACACCTTCAGCGGGAAGACCACCTCCTGCCTGGTCAACCCGCGCGCCTGCCACGAGACCGAGCTGGTCCTCGCCCCCACCAGGACGCGCAAGCGCATCGGCGTCGTCGGCGCCGGACCGGCCGGCCTCGCGTTCGCCGTCTCCGCGGCCGAACGCGGCCACGCCGTCACCCTGTTCGACGCTGCCGACACCGTCGGCGGCCAGCTCGACATCGCCCGGCGCATCCCGGGGAAGGAGGAGTTCGACGAGACCATCCGCTACTACCGCACCCGCCTCGCCGAACTCGGCGTCGAGCAGCGGCTCGGGGCCCTCGTGGCGGCGCCGGAACTCGCCGCCGAGGACTTCGACGAGGTCGTCCTCGCCACCGGCGTCACCCCGCGCGTCCCCGCCGACCTCCCCGGCATCGACCACCCCAGCGTCCTCGGCTACCTCGACGTGCTGCGCGACGGCGCGCCCGTCGGCGAGCGCGTCGCCGTCGTCGGGGCGGGCGGCATCGGCTTCGACGTCGCCGAGTACCTCACCGACCAGGGCGACGAGGCGAGCCTCAACGCGCCCGTCTACCGGCGCAAGTGGGGCATCGACCCGGAGTACCGCGAGCGCGGCGGCCTCGCCCGGCCCGAGCGGCCGACGCCCCCGCGCCGCGTCCACCTGCTCCAGCGCCGGACCGGCAAGGTCGGTGCCGGCCTCGGAAAGACCACCGGCTGGATCCACCGGGCCGAACTCAAGCACCGCGGCGTCACGATGGTCGCCGGCGCCCGCTACGACCTGATCGACGACGCCGGGCTCCACTTCACCCTCGACGGCGAACCGCAGCTGCTGCCCGTCGACACCGTCGTCCTCTGCACCGGCCAGGAACCGCGCCGCGACCTCGACGCCGCCCTGCGCGCCCTCGGCATCACCCCGCACCTGATCGGCGGCGCCGACGAGGCCGCCGAACTCGACGCCAAGCGGGCGATCAAGCAGGGCACCGAGCTGGCCGCCGCGCTCTGACCGCCGCACTCCGACCGCCGCTCCGAGGGTCGCGGGCGGAATCCCCGCGACCCCTAGGATCGACCCATGTCGCTGCCGCACGCCATCCTGACCGCCCTGCTGGAGAAACCGTCCTCGGGGCTGGAGCTGACCCGGCGGTTCGACAAGTCGATCGGCTTCTTCTGGTCCGCCACCCACCAGCAGATCTACCGTGAGCTGGGCAGGCTGGAGACCTCCGGGCTGATCCGGGCGCTCCCGCAGACCGGGCCGGTGCGCGGGCAGAAGAAGGAGTACGAGGTCCTGCCCGAGGGCCGTGCCGAACTCGCACGGTGGACGGCCGCCGGGGACGACCCCAAGACGGTCCGGGAACCGCTGCTGCTGCGGCTGCGTGCCGCCGGGGTGGTCGGCACGGCCGGCCTGGACGCCGAACTCCACCGGCACCTCGCCCTGCACCGGGCGCAGCTGGCCGACTACCGGGCGATCGAACGGCGGGACTTCCCGCCGGGGGAGGGCGACGCCGCGAACCCGTTGCAGCACGCGGTGCTGCGGGCCGGCATCGGGCTGGAGGCCTTCTGGGCGCAGTGGCTCACCGAGACCCTCGCCACGCTGCCGCCCGACCGGACCGGCGGCGGCCCGCCGGGCGGTCCGGCGCGTGGTCCCGCGGAAGGCGCCGCCGAGGCCCTCGGCCCGTCCTGACCTGCGGATCCACCCGTCGGACGGGCGGGGTCCCGGACGCGGTGGGAGACTGGACGCCTGTCCCTGCCCGAACTCCCGACCGGGGGCCGCATGTCTCTCCCCAGGCCTCTTCTCGCCCTCACCGTCGCGGCAGCCGGTCTCACCGTGTTCACCCTCGGCACCACCGGGCTCGCCGCAGGATCGCCGTCCGCTCGGCCCGCGCCGGCCGTGACGCTCGCGACGGCCGCCGGGGCCACGGTCGCCGCCGCTCCGGCCGCCGCCGCACAGCTGCCCACCGACGACCGGCTCAGGGCCGCGCTGCTCACCGCCGACGAACTGGGACCGGACTTCACCGAACTCCCGGTCGGCGCGAGCCCCTCGCCCGAGAGCGACGCCTCCCCGGTGGCCGGGTGCGACGCGCTGCGCGCGCTGCTGAACCGCGAGACCGCCCGAGGGCCCTCCGGACGCCCGCACCAGGGCGTCGAGTTCGACGGGCCGGCCGGCAACCCGATGATCACCGAATCGCTCACCGCCGAGGAGCCGGACCGCCTCACCACCGACTTCGCCGCCGTCACCGCCGCGTTCGCCGACTGCCGCAGCATCACCTTCACCGACGACACCGGCACCCCCGTGGTCTTCACCGTGACCCCGGTCGCCCTCGGGGACCGGCCGGGCGCCCCCGCCGTCCGCCTCGACGGCGAACTGGCGGGCATCCCGCTCAACGGCTACCTCGGCCTCGAACGCCTCGGCGACGTCGCGCTCTCCTACGGATTCTTCCAGCGCGACTCCGTCTCCCCCCAACTCGCGTCCCTCTACTACCGCGCCGCCGTCGCCAAGGCCGAACGTAACCTCGGCGCGCCGGCGGGGTCCACGACGGCCCCGACGGCCCCGGGCGTTCCCACCACCCCGACGGCTGCTCCGGGGGTTCCGTCCGCGGCGGTCTGACGGGCCGCCGCCGGTCCCGTCCGGCCCGGTCGCCACAGCCCGAGCCTGCCTCCGAGCCGGCCTCAGAGCCGGCCCCCGAACCGGCCTCCGAGCCGGCGGACGATCCGGCGGCCCGCGCCGAACTCTGGTGCGGGCCGGCCGCCGGGGCCACAATGCGGGCATGCGGAAACGGCTCCTGGCCGGCCTGGCAGGTCCGGCCCTGGTTGTTGCGGCGGCCACGGCGTCGGGCTGCGGTGGACCCGGCGCGTCACCCGGGAACGCGTCGCCCGGGACGGCCGCCCCGTCGACCACGCCGACGGCGCCTTCGCCGTCGTTCGACCCCTTGGAGGACTGCGTCCTGAGCATCGCGCCCTGGCTGCGCACGTACCTCGACGGCGGTACGGACCTCGGTGACTACCAGGAGATGGGCCTCTCCAGCGCCCAGGGCGGCGCGCTGCGCGAACTCCAGCGGCAGGCCGCCGCCCTCGGGGCGCAGGGGCCGCTGCCGCCCGACTGGGCCGACCGGGAGGTCCGCAGGGCGTGCGCCGCGATCGTCGCGGCCAGGGCCACCATGACCGCGAAGCCGACGGGCTGGCCCTGACCGCGCCCGGTCGGCGGCGCGCGGCCCGTCCCCGCCCGGCCCGTCGCCACGGGCCGGGCGGGGAGGGGCGCGGCGCCGGGCCTCGTCCGGCGGACAACCACCCGATGAGCAGGGGGTTTACCCCCGGACAGGTTCGGAGGACGGCCCCAGCGCGGCCCGCCCCTGCCCCGAGCCATGATCATTCCACCGCCCAGTGGAACACCGAACTGAGGAATGATCAGGATGACTGCGCACATGACGGCGATCGGACGACGCGGGCTGCTCGCTGCGACGGCAGCGCTCGCGGCCACCGCCCTGCTGGCCCCGGTGGCCTCCGCCGTGCCCGCCGGTCCCGCGCCCGCCGCATCCGGCGCCACGGCGGTCGACGGACGGCAGGCCGCCGCGATCCGTGCGCTGGAGAGCGCCGCGCAGCCCCTGCGGTCGACGGAACCCGGTGGCCGCAGCACCGACCTCCGGGCGCTCGGTGCGATGGTCGGCGACGCCGCCGTGGTGGGGCTGGGCGAGGCCACCCACGGCTCGCACCAGTTCTTCGCCATGAAGGAACGCGTCTTCCGCTACCTCGTCGAGGAGAAGGGCTTCACCACCTTCGCCCTGGAGATGAGCTGGTCGGCCGGTCTTCGGATCGACGAGTACCTCCAGGGAGGCCCCGGCGACGCCCGGCAGACGGCCAAGGAGGCGCTGGCCGGATCCCCCTGGGAGCGTGAGGAGTTCGTCAGCCTCATCAGCTGGATGCGGCGGCACAACGACCGGCACCCGGACCGCAGGGTCCACTTCATGGGCAACGACGTCGGAGCGCCGAGGCTCGGTGACCAGGTCTTCGACCGGGTCACCTCCTACGTCCGCACGGCCCGCCCCCAGGACCTCGCGCAGGTCGAGGCGCTGTACGCGGGCCTGCGCCCCCTCGACGACGTGTTCGCCTACCTGGGCAGGCCCCTCGCCGAACGGCGCCACAACGCGACCGTCGCCCAGCAGGCGTTCGACCTGGTCACCGCGAGCAAGGGCGCCGGCGGCGAGGCGTACGAGTGGGCCGAGCAGCACGCCCGCAACATCGTCCAGACCTTCGTCTTCACGTCCCTGGACCTGTCCGACCCGGAGTCGGTGTCCGTCGCGGAGCACTACCGCGACCGGGCGATGGCCGACAACACCGCCTGGTGGAACCGGCGCACCGGCGACAGGATGCTGCTGTCGGCGCACAACGGCCACGTGGGCTACCTGTCCACCGACCCCGTGATGTACCCGACGACGCAGGGCGTCTACCTGCGCAACGCGCTCGGGCGGGGCTACGCCGCTATCGGTTTCACCTTCAACCAGGGGTCCTTCCTCACGGCGACCACCCTCGGCAGTCCCTGGAACGCCGTGACCGTCCCGGCAGCCACCCCCGACATGCAGGAGTACACGCTCGACCGGGTCCGCCACCGCGACTACTACGTCGACCTGCGCACGCTGTCGGCCGCCGGCCGCGACTGGCTCGACACCCCCCGCCCCGTCCACGACGCCGGATCGAGCTTCACGCAGCCGGCCCCCAGCCTCGCCGTCAACCAGGCGTACGACATCCTGATCCACCTCCACCAGGTCCACGAGGCCACCAAGCTCTGACCCTCGCCGCCCAGGCCCGCCGCCGCCCCGGCCCGGGGCCGAGCCGGCGGTGGGTCAGCCGCGCGGCGCGAGGTGCAGGCCCGGGCCGGCCGTGCCCGGCTCCTCCACGCCCGGCAGCAGCCGCATGTCCCGCCCGTAGTCGCCGCCGTCGAGGCGCCGGAAGGGCACCGGCTCATCGGTGAACAGCCCGTCCAGCCGGCGCCCGTACTCCCGCGCCAGCTCCGCGAACCGCTCCGACGACACGTCCACCGACCCGTACACCGCGAACGGTTCGAGCGCCGCGATGCCGGTGAACCAGAGCACCCCGTGCTGCACGGGGAACAGCAGGTCCGCCAGCGCCCCGTGCGCGCCCCGGTCGGAGAACGCCGACTCCCGGGCCCCGGCCGTCACGGCCAGCAGGCCCCGGCGCCCGCCGAGCGCGCCCTCGCTGTACGGCGGCGGAACGGCCGGCCCGTGCGCGAACTCGAAGGTGAACACCCGGTCGATCCAGCCCTTGAGGATCGCGGGCACCGAGAACCACCACAGCGGGAACTGCAGCACCACGGCGTCGGCCCGGCGCAGCTTCTCCTGCTCGGCGGCGATGTCCGCCGAGAGCCGCCCCGCGTGGGTGGCCTCGCCCTGGGCGGCCAGGACCTCCAGCCGCTCGTCCGCCGGCAGGTCGGGGAAGTCGTCGCCGTCCAACGACGCGTGCCACTTCATCGCATAGAGGTCGGACACCTCCACCCGGTGCCCGGCGGCCCGCAGGTGGTCGGCCGCGAACGCGGACAGCGCGGAGGTGAGCGAACGGGGCTCGGGGTGCGCGGTGACCAGGAGGACGGTCTTCTGCCGGGTGGGGTCGGGCTGTTGCCGCGATGCGTGGTCGGTCATGGCACCACCCTCGCGCCGGTCGCGAGGCGCAGCCAGCACCCTGTGATTCCGGAGGACCGCCGGTCCTGGTACTGCGAGGGCCACCCATACTGGATCGCATGGACACCAGCACGGGCAGGAGCTCCGACAGCAGGACCGGCAGCAGCACCGGCGGGGACGGCGCCGCCACCGCGGCCACCCCGCCGGACGGGGTCGGCGACCCCGGTCGGGCGCTCGGAGCGTTCCTGCGCGCCCGCCGGGGCCGGGTGGCCCCCGAACTGGTCGGCCTCGCCGGGGGCGGACGCCGACGGGTGCAGGGGCTACGCCGGGAGGAGCTGGCCCAACTGGCCGGGATCAGCGTGGACTACTACGTCCGGTTGGAGCAGGGACGTTCCACCCAGCCGTCCCCCGAGGTGCTCGACGCGCTCGCCCGCACCCTCGGGCTGGACGAGGCGGAGCGCCGTCACCTCGACACGCTCGCCTCCGCCCGGCGGGTGCCGGTGCCCAGGCCGCGGGTCAGTCCGCTGCTGCGCCGGATGCTGGACGCGCTGGGCGCGGACCTTCCCGCCTTCGTGACCGACCACCGCCTCGACGTCGTCGCGTGGAACGGACTCGGCTCCGAACTCGTCGGCGGTGTGGGCGAGGTGCCTCGCCGTGACCGGAACCAGGCCCGCTTCCTCTTCCTCGACCCGGCCTCCCGCACCGTCCATCCCGACTGGGCGGACCGAGCGGCGGAGGCCGTCGGCCAGCTGCGGGTGGCGGCCGGCACCTGGCCGGACGATGCCGAGCTGGTCGCCCTGATCCGCGAACTCTCCTCGCAGAGCCGGGAGTTCCGGCAAGTCTGGGAATCCGGCGAGGTGGTGATGTGTGCGGCGGGCCGCAAGCGCCTCCACCACGCCCTGACCGGCGTGCTCACACTGGACTTCGAGCCCCTGAACGTCCCGGCCGCCCCCGGCCAGACCGGCCTGGTACTGCACGTGTTCAGCGCGGGGGAGGACCGGGTGACCGCCGCCGCCCTGACCCGGCTCGCGACGGCGGTGCCGGTCGCGACGGCCGGGCCGGGGACGAGGGACTGACGAACCCGCCCCGGCCCGCCCCGGCCCGGTCCGCCCCGAGCTGCGCCCTGCCGTGTCCAGGCCCCGGATGAGGGGCGGAGGCACTGTTTTCGGCCGGAATCGATGATCGGTGGGCGAGGTTCCGGCCGTGGTTCGTGTCCGCACCCTCGGACGGTCCGTGGTCTCGGATGCTGGACGGAGCGCCCCGCCCCGATCGGGCGGGCGCCTTTCCGCAGCTCTACACACGGAGGTGGACGGATGAGGTCGGGGATTCGTACGTGGGTGCGCGGGGCGGGTGTCGCCCTGCTGGTGGTCGCGGCGGCGGCTCCGGTGGCGGGCGCGACGCCCGCCGAAACGCAGGGCCGGCCGGGGATGATCGACGTCGCCGACCTGCCGCCGGATTCGCTGACCTGGATGGGCGGGGCCTCGGACGAGCCGGGCGGGAGCTACACGCCGACCTGTCTGTGGGACCGGATCAACGAGGTGCCGGAACAGAACACCTGGAGCGCCGACTTCTTCACGTCGGAGACCGCCGCGGCCGTCGAGCGGGTCTTCGTGCTGCCGACCGAGGCGGAGGCCGTCACCCTCGCCGAATCGCTCCGCCAGTACTACGCGGGCTGTGCCGACCGCCTGCGTGCCGCGTACCCGGGCGACACCGTGACCGGGCAGGACCACGGCTCGCTCGACGTCGAGGAGGGCGCGACCGTGGGAGGCGTGCACCGTTCCCGCACCTCCCCCTGGGCGTCGTACAACAACCACCTGTACGGGGTCGGCCGGGACGGCAGCACGGTGGCCGTCGTCGAGTGGGAGAGCAACTGGACCCAGCCGGACGTCCCCGCCTTCAAGGAGACGGTCAGGGCCGCGGTGAACAAGCGCTACTGACAGGCCCGTTGGCGCTCCGATCCGTGCGCCGCCCGGTTCCGGCCTGTTCCGCCCGGTTCCGGCGGGGCGGTGCACGGGTCCGTCAGGGCAGGCAGAGCACCAGCAGGCAGCCGCGGACCTTCACGTCGTCGATGACCGGGCCGCCGTAGCCGGGGGTGGTGCTGGCGAACGTGAGGGTGGCCGAGGTGCCCAGCAGGTTGGTGAAGGCGGTGGTCTGCTCGACGTAGCCCATGGAGCGGAGGCCGTGTCCGCTGACGTCGAAGGCGAAGTCGAGCACCGTCGTGCCGTTGACCCGCACCTGGCCGGTCTTGAGGGCCGGGGCCCACACGGGGTTGCCCGCCAGCTTGAAGGTGACGAGGTAGGTCGTCAGCGGTGCCACCGGGAACGTCTGCGAGACGCTGCCGGTGGTGCTGCCGTTGAGGTCGAGCGACTGGTGGCCCTCGGCCACGTCCCACAGGCGGTCGGAGGTCAGGTCGGCGCTGTCGCCGCCGACCGTCCAGGGGCCGAAGGTCTGTCCGCCGAGGTAGTCGGTGAACGGTGCGGGTGCCGGGACGACGGGGCTCTCGAAGCCTCCGTCGGAGAAGGCCGCGGCGGCGACCGCTGTGGCGGCGGCCCCGGCGGCGGGCGGGGCGGCGGGCGAGGCCGCGGCGGTTCCGGCGGTGGCGGTCAGCAGGAGGGCGGCGGCGGTGACGGCGGCGGTGCGGGAGACGGCGCGGGCGGCGGACGGGCTCGGCGGGTGCATGGGTGCCTTCCGGTTGCGCGGGGAGGCCTCCGGTCAGGAGCCCCATCCGGAGTGTGCGGTCCTGCGCGCGCCCCGCCAAGGGGTCCGGGCGCGGTGCGCGGGAGCACGGTGGCCATGCCAGGGGCGGGAGTTCTGTACGCCTGGCGCGCACGCCTCGCCGCGCGCCCCCTGATCGACGACGGTCTCGGGGTCAGGACCAGGATCCGCCGGGACGTCCGCCGCAACGTCCACCGGAACGGCTCCGACCACCCGGAGCCGAGCCGATCCGAGCCGAGCCGGGGCCGGACGGTTCACTACGCACGCCGACGGGCGTCGGAGGCGACGGGCCGGTGCGCCGCGAGCGGCACGGGGCCGCTCGCGGCGCACCGTGGATCACCCCTTGAGGGTCTTGGCGAACTGGCGGGCCAGGGACTCCTCGGCGGCGGCGTCCTTGGCCGCGTCGGGGTTGTTCGCGCCCAGCTTGCGGTTGGACTGGACCTCGACCCGGTAGAAGTGCGGGCCCAGCGCGAAGAACAGGGCCGGCTTGCCCGCGTTGCCCCGGGACGCGACGAACACCTCGTCGCCGACGTCCTTGACCGCCGGCTCCTTCGCGTCCGGGCGCTGGGAGTCCCGCTTGTGGCTCGCGAACGTGGAGGAGTCCACCTCCTGGAGCGAGGTGAGGGAGTCCCAGTTGCTCCAGCCGCAGCCCCAGACCGCCGAACCGTCGAGGCCCCGGCCCAGGGGCATGCCGTTGAACGGGCCGGGCGTGCCGACGACGGCCACCACCTGGTCGGACGTCAGCAGCGTGCAGGGGTCGGCCGGGCGGTTGGCGGGAGGGGCCGCCTTGCCGCCCCCGCTCGGCGCGGCGGTGGTGCCGGCCGGCGCGGTACCGGCGGGCGGCGTCGCGCCGCCGGGGGAGGCGCCCGGTGCGGAGGTGCCCGGCGCCGCGATGCCCGCTGCGGAGGTCCCGGCCGCGGTCTCCGAGGGCGCCTTGGCGGCGTCCGGGGCGGAGTCGCCCGAGGACGAACAGCCGGCCACCGCGACCGTGGCCAGGGCGAGCGCGGTCAGCCACGTGTACGGGCGGGACGTGGACGGGCGCGACTGGTGTGCGTGCTTGCCGTGTCGGACGGCGGAGTCGAACTGCATGCGGGATTCCCCCCTCTTCGGCGGTTCGTCCCGTCGGACGGACCGGTCGTGCGGCTTGATCGTACCGAGCGGTAGACGATCACAACCCGGTTCGCCCGGGACGGAGTTGGCCGCTCGTCAGATCCGCCCGACCGGTGGGGGCGCCCGCGGCCGGGCGGGCGGTCCTGCCGCGCCGGCCTGCCCGGCCGCGGGCGTCCCCCGGCGAACCTCCGAGCCGATCCGTCAACTCCGGCCGTGGGCAAGGGCTTCGGCGGTGGTCTTCAGGTCGCTCAGCCAGGACTCCAGGCCCGACCGGAGGACCTCGGTCGCGAAGGGGACGTTCGCCTCGACCTGGGGACCGCTGTGGGTCTCCTCGGTGGTGACGCGGACGCCACCCCGGACGGCCGTGAAGTTCCACACGTGGACGCCGTCGATGCGCAGCCCCTCGGCGACGGCGGGCCCGGTCCAGCGGAGGCACGAGCCGGTCCGGAGCTGTCGGACGGTGGAGGTGATGTCCAGGCTGGTGGCGGGAGTCGCCGGGTTGGGCGGCAGCGGGGTCGTCCACCGGAAGGCCGAACCCCGGTGGAGCGGCCCGTGATCGAGGCGTTCCGCGGTCCGGACGGGCGCCTGCCAGTCGGGCCAGCGCTCGACGTCGGTCTGGAGCTTCCAGACGGTGCGCAGCGGCGCGTTGATCACGATCTCGGTCCGGTGGCGGACGAGGGCGTCGGGGTCGACGCCCTTGCCCTGGCAGGTGAGGGACCTGCCGTGGTGGGGGGTGGTCGCGCCGGCGGGCGCGGCGGCGCCGCCGAGGAGGCCGGCGACGAGCGGGACGGCGACCAGGGCGGTGCGGATTCCGGCGCGGATTCCGGCGCGGCGAGGACGGGCGGTGCGGGAGTCGTCGGCGCGCGGGTCGGTGGCGCGCGGGTCGGTGGCGCGCGGGTCGGTGCTGCGGATGCCGGACATGGGGTTCCCCTCTGACGGTCGGTGGAGTACGGGTCCCACGCCCTGCACTCCCGCTTGAGCTACACGCTCATGCGTTCGTTAGAAGTTGTAACGCACGGTCGAGGGGGAGGTCAACAGGTTGCGTGATACCTTCTCGCCAACCCTTGAGCATGTAGCTGAACGGGGGCGGGAAGGCGGCAGGTCATGGCGAGGGCGGGCGCGGACACCCCGAGGGAGCGCTACCGGGCCCAGGTGCGCGCGGAGATCACGGAACGCGCCTGGGAGCAGATCGCCACGGCGGGCGCGTCCGCGCTCTCCCTCAACGCGATCGCCAAGCAGATGGGCATGAGCGGGCCCGCGCTCTACCGCTACTTCGCCAGCCGCGACGATCTGATCACCGAACTCGTCCGGGAGGCGTACCGGAGCCTCGCCGACACCCTGCGCACGGCCGCCGCCGCCGGTGCCGACCTGGCGGGGCTGGCGGGCGCGCTGCGCGGCTGGGCCCTGGCGGACCCGCAGCGGTACCTGCTCATCTACGGCACCCCCGTCCCCGGCTACCGGGCCCCCGAGGACGTCACCGTCGTCTCGAACGAGATCATGACCACCCTGCTCGACGCGTGTGCGGCGCTCGCGCCCGCCGGCCCCGCCGCCGCGACGCCTTTCGGCGCGTACCTGGAGGAGCACCGGGACTGGGCCGGCGGCCACCCCGCCCCGTCCGAGGTGCTCCACCGGTTCCTGACCGTCTGGACCCGCCTGCACGGCGTGCTGTCACTGGAACTCGCCGGCCACTTCGCCGGCATGGGCTTCGATCCGGCGCGGCTCTTCGCGGCCGAGCTGGAGGAGCTGCTGGCGCACCGGGCCTGACGCCGCCCCAGCGGTTGCCGCCGTCGCACAGGAAGTCGACGTGGTCGACTTCCTGTGCGAGGAGGTGTCGGGCTCGAACAAGATCGATCACTTTCCGCCGGGGTGTGGCATCGGCGCCCGGCCGGGCGGTCCGGCGGCGACCATGGCTGCGGCGGTCGACCGGTCGCCCCTTGCGCACTGGAGGAGTTCGGGATGACGACGCAGGCGAGCGTGGCGGATCGGCTCGGGATCGAGTCGGGCACGGTGGTCCTGGAGCTGGGCTACGAGGAGGACGTCGACCACGACGTCCGCGACGCGGTGGCCGAGCGGTCGGGCAGCGCCCTCGTCGAGGGGGAGGCCGACGTCGTCGTCGACGTCGCGCTCCTCTGGTTCCGCGACGGTGACGGCGACCTGGTGGATCTGCTCGTGGACGCGCGAACGCTGCTGGCCGACAGGGGAGTCGTGTTCGTCCTGACCCCGAAGTCGGGACGGCCGGGCTACGTGGAGCCCTCGGAGATCGGCGAGAGCGCCCCCACGGCGGGCCTCCAGCAGACGGGCGCCTTCTCCGCGGGCGGCGACTGGACCGCCACCAGGCTCGTGGCCCCCCGGTCGGCCCGCCGCTAGGGCTCGCCCCGGGGCGCCGGGGCCGGGGCAAGCCCTAGCGGCGGTCACGCGACCAGGCGCAGCCAGGCCGACGCGAGTGCGGCGTGACCGGCCGGCGTCGGGTGCACGCCGTCCGCGGCCCAGTACTCCGGACCGGTCGCCGCGGCGAGCTCGGTGAACATGGCGTCCGCGGCGAGCAGGTGCGCGCCGTAGGCTTCGGCGAGCTCGCGCACGACCTGGATCTTCGGGTCCAGGTCGGCCCGCCACTCCTTCCTGACCGCGTCGTCGACCTCCGTGTGGCGCGTCCTGACGCTGCCGCTGATCGGCAGCAGGAACGGTTCGACGAGGATCAGCTCCGTGCCCGCCCCGGCCAGCGGCGCGAGCAGTCGGCGGTAGCCCGCTGCGAACTCCTCGGCGGGGATCACCCGGCCGTTCGGGTCGAGCGTGGGCCAGCCCATGTCGTTGACGCCGACGAGGATCGACACCACGTCCGGGCGGGCGTCGAGCACGTCGGCCTGCCAGCGGGCTTCCAGGTCCCTCACCTTGTGGCCCCCGATCCCGGTGTTCAGCCAGGTCACGGGCCGGTCCGGGTGCCTGAGGCCCCACTCGCCCGCGACGCGCGGCGGGTAGCCGAACCCGAGGCCGTCCTCGCTCGCCAGCCGCAGGCCGTCGGTGATCGAGTCCCCGGTGAACATCACCCTGGTTCCCGGGCGGAGGGTGATCGTCATCTGTGCTCCTTGTTCGAGTCGGGCAGGAGGGGTTCACCGGGGGAGTTCGCCGGGGGACGGCACGGAACCTCGTGTTCCCGAATCGCCGAGCCGCAAGCCGCCCGCCCGCTCGGAGCTTGCGGCCGGAGCCGCGAGCACGGGTCCGGCCCCACCTGACCTCTCCCCGCGAACTCCTCGCCGTCCGCCGTCCGCCGTCCGCCATCCGGCGGACGGCGGCTTTCCGCGCGGGTGTCCTCCGGTCGCTGCCCCGGCCGTCCTGGTACCACTGCGGCCATGTCCCACCACCTCAGCGGCCCCCACCTCCGCTCCCCGCGCGGCGATGCCCGGCTCGACCTCACCGACCTGTTCGCCTTCCCGGCCGCCGGCGACCCCGGCCGCACCGTCCTCGTCCTGGACGCGCACCCGTACGCGGCCGTCCCCGGCGCCGCCTTCCACCCGGACGCCGTCTACCGCCTCAACGTCGACACTGACGGCGACCACCGGGCCGACATCGCCTACTCCTTCACCTTCTCCGCCCCCGACGCCTCCGGCGGCCAGACCGTCACGGTCCGCCGTGCCACCGGCGACGCGGCCCAGAAGCACGAGGCGGGCGGCGACGTCCTCTTCTCCGGCGCCCCGGTGGCGTTCGGCGACGCCCCGCACGTCGTCGAGGCCGACGGACGCAGGCTCTCCGTCGGCCTGCGCAGCGACCCCTTCTTCGCCGACCTCGAAGGGATCGTCGACAACTTCACCTGGACGGGCCGGGATGCCATGGCGAACGCCAACGTCCTCGGTATCGCGCTCGAAGTGCCGGACGCCGACCTCGGCACCGAGGCGGAGATCGGCCTCTGGGCCCGGGTCAGCCTGCACGTCGACGGGCAGCTGGTCTCCGTCGACCGGGGCGCCCACCCCTCCCTCACCGCGTACTTCAACGCGGAGGAGGTGAAGGACGCCTACAACGCGGGCGAGCCGGCCGACGACTGGACCAACTACCGCGAGGCCTGGACGGCGGTCCTCCAGCACACCGGCGACTACACCACCGACGCCGCCACCGAGACGCTGAAGCTCGTCCTGCCCGACATCCTCCGCTACGACCGCTCCCGCCCGGCCGTCTACCCGAACGGCCGCACGCTCACCGATGACGTGACCTCGGCGCGTCTGGCGATGGTGTCGGGGGGCAAGGTCACCTCGGACCACGTCCCGCCGCACAC
>NZ_JBEXNT010000135.1:0-25057 GCF_040611255.1 Kitasatospora sp. NPDC002965
CTCGGCGATCAGGGGCAGAGCCGCCTGGACGAGTTCGCTGACCCCCAGGGCGGTTCTCCGGGCCCCGGTGCCCCGCGTGCCGACCGGCACGGCGGTCACGGGTCCCAGGTGCACGGGGTAGGGCAGGGCCGCGCCGCCTGCCGTCCGGTCGTCCGCCAGGAAGGGGATGTTGAGCAGGGCGTCGTTGTTGATCTTCTCCCAGTTGGAGCGGAGCTCTCGGGTGCGGTTGTCGAGGACGACCGCCGAGGAGGTGCTGTTGGCGAGGGCGTCGCCCACGCGGTCGCGGAAGAGCGTGAGGTGGGGAGCCTGGGCGTAGGCCGGGCTCAGGGCGAGCAGGTACTGGGCGGTCTGGGGGAGGAAGCGGTCGATGTACTCCGGCCCGGGCGAGTTGCCCAGCGACGTGGCCATGTCGCGGAACGATCGGGTCCCGATGCTCGTGGGGGCGGGCAGGCCCCCGCCGGTGGCTGCGTCGTACCACGCGTCGAACGATCCGGACAGGTGCATCCGGTGGGTACTCGCTCCGATCGACCTCGCGTACCCCTTCATCTCCGAGACCATGTCCGGGTTGGCGTCGCTGAAGTAGTACACGTCCTGGTTGCGGGTGTGGAAGCCCGTGAGGTACCCGCTGTGGGGGTTCAGGAACAGCGTGACGAGCCGGGCACTCGCGTGGTTACGGATGTCGATGCCGATGATGCCGTCGATGTCCGCCTGGCTCAGGCGCACATCGCCGCGGACCGTCGGGCCTGCCATCCAGTTGCGGATCTGGGTGACAGCGGAGTGGTACAGGTCCCTGCCGAACGCTCCGCCCGGGTGGGCGGGATCGTCGTCCAGCTTGTGGATGACCCAGGTCACCTTGTCGGGGGGCACGGCCGGGGCGGCCGGCCGGGTGCCGAGTGCGGTGAGCGCGAGGGCGGCGGTGAGGACGACGGCCGCCGGCCGTACGGTCCGTCTGGTGGTGGGTTTCGGCTTCACGCTCAACTGACAGCTCAGACAGCGTGTTTGTGACGCGCGCCCGTAGGCGTCGGCCGTCGCGGCGGGCGCGGGTGCCCCCGGCTGTCACACCGGGAGGTCCCGCACGGTCATCTGTGGCGAGCGCGGTCGTCGTCGACGGGCGGTCCGGGGAACTCCGTTCCCACGTCCGCACCGTGGCGGCCCAGGTCGCCGACGGCCACCGAGGGCCACCGACGGGCCCCGGCCCGCGCGGCCCCTCGCCCGCGCCCGACCCCGCTCCCCCGCCCGCAGAGCCCTCAGCCGGAGGTAACACCATGCGACGCCGGACCTTCCTGCGGATCCCCTCCGCTCTCCCCCTCGCCACCACGACCATCACCCTCACCGCGGCGACCGCAGCCACCGCAGCCAGCCTGACGGACGCGGTCGCCGCCGACGTGCTGCCCGGCCGGGCCGCGGTCCTGGAGTCGGTGCGCCGGGTGAACGACCACTGGATCAACGCCCACACCGATCCCGGTGACAACCTCTGGGCCCGTGCCACCTACTTCAGCGGCGACCTGGCCGCCTACCGGCTGACGGGCGAGCGACGCTATCTCGCGTACGCCGAGTCCTGGGCGGAGAAGCACGACTACGGTCTCGCCGGCGGTGTGACCACGCGGCACGCCGACCACCACAACGCCGGCCAGGTGTACCTGGACCTCCACGAGGCACGCGGCGGAGAGGAGCGGATCGCGGCCATCGAGTCGTCCCTGCACCGGATGGTCCACACCGACCGGCCCGAGAAGACCGACGACTGGTGGTGGGCGGACGCCCTGTACATGGCGATGCCCTCGATGGCCCGGCTCGGCGCGCTGCGCGGCGACACCGCGTACTGGGCGAAGATGTACGCGCTGTACCACCACACCAAACGGGTCCAGGGCGGCGGGCTGTACGACTACACGCACGAGCTCTGGTACCGCGACGGCACCTGGTCCCCCGGCGGCTCCGGCCGGCTGTCGCCGGACGGCAGGCCCGTGTTCTGGTCCCGGGGCAACGGGTGGGCCTACGCCGCCCACGCCAAGGTGCTCTCCGTCCTCCCCTCCACCGACAAACGGGCTCCGGAATACCGGTGGAACATGCAGGGCATCAGCCGCGCCCTGCTGGCCTCGCAGCGCCCGGACGGCTTCTGGAACCCCTCCCTGGGCGACCCGCGGCACCTGCCCGGCAAGGAGTCCAGCGGAACGGCCCTGTTCTGCTACGGCCTGGCCTACGCCATCCGCACCGGCCTGATCGACCGGAGCACCTACCTGCCCGTCCTCGCCAGGGGCTGGAACGCGCTCGTGCGCGACGCCGTGCACCCGGACGGGCGGCTGGGCTGGGTCCAGGGCACCGGGGACCGCCCGGAATCGAGCCGGCCGATCACCTACGAGACCACCGCCGACTTCGCGGTCGGCGCCTTCCTGATGGCCGGCTCGCAGGTCGCGCGACTGGCCCCGTGAGCGCGCAGGACGACCCTCGGGCCACCACCCGGCGGCGCCGGGACCAGGAGCGACTCCAGGGAGCCGACGTCGCCGGTCCGGGCCGCCGCGACGAAGGCCGCCAGCAGCGCCCGGAGCTCCCGCGCGTCCGCCGTCTCCCGCTGCCCCTCCGCGAGGGCCCGCCGGGCCCGGCTCACGATCTGGCGGACGTTGACGACGCTGAGACGCAGCATGTCGGCGATGTCCGCGTAGGAGTACTCGAAGGCCTCGCGCAGGATGTACACCGCCCGCTCCCTGGACGTGAGCCTCTCCAGGACCAGGAGCAGCGCGAGTTCCAGCTCCTCGGCCCGCTGCGCACCGGCCTCCGGGTCGGCCTCGGGGTCGGCGGCGGTGTCGACCGGCTCGGGCAGCCAGGGGCCGAGGGAGATCTGCCGGCGCGAGCGGGCGGACTGGACCACGTTGATGGCCATCCGGGTGGTGGCGCGCGACAGGAAGGCCGCGGGGCTGACCACCGCCGAGCGGTCGGTCCGCTGCCAGCGCAGCCACACGTCCTGGACCACGTCCTCCGCCTCGACCGCGCTGGCCAGCATCCGGTACGCGATGCCGAAGAGGTACGGGCGCAGCCCCTCGAAGACGGCTGCGGCCTCGTCCAACGTATCCTCCCCGGCGCGCTGTTGGGGATGTGCACACGTCGCGGACAGGTAGTCGGACACGGTCACCACGGCTCCGTTTCACACCGGCATCCCGTCGATGCCGCCGTGCACACACGCTGCCGCCCCGGCCCACCGCCCGGCGCCCGGGAAATCCCCGGTCCACCCCCGGGTCTCCCCCGGGGGCGGCCGGTGCCCGGACCGTCAGGGGCCGGCCAGCGCGGCGCGGAGCCGGTTGCGCGACTTGACGTCGAGCTTGGTGAACACCTTGCCCAGGTGCCATTCCACGGTGCGGGGGCTGATGAACAGTTCGGCGCCGATCTCGGAGTTCGTCAGGCCGTCGGCGGCCAGGCGGGCGATCTGCCCCTCCTGGGCCGTGAGGGCCTCGCGCAGGTCGCCCGCGTCGGCCGGACGGAGTCGCACCGTCTCGCCCGTGGCCAGGAGTTCACGTCGGGCCCGCTCGGCGAAGGCACCCGCTCCGAAGCGCCCCAGCATCTCGTGAGCGGTGCGCAGGTGCACGCGCGCCTCGACCCGCCGGTTCTCGCGACGGAGCCACTCGCCGTACACCAGGTGGGCGCGGGCGAGGTGAACGGCAATCCGGCCGCGTCCGAGGCGCTCGACGGCCTCGCGGTAGAGCCGGTCGGCGGCCGGACCCTCGCTCGCCAACGCTCTGGACAGGGCCAGGACACCCAGCGCCCAGTCCGTACCGCCGGCGTCGGCCCGCTCCGCCAACCGGCGCAGCGACGCCCCGGCCGCTTCGGGGGCACCGGCGCGGACCGCCGCCTCGACGTGCTCCGCGAGGGCGAACCCGATGACCGCCAAGTCCTCGTGCTCCAAAGCCTGTTCGGCATGGGACAGGGCGTCCTGGTACCGGCCGAGACCGTTATACAGCACCGAGAGTAGGTAGTGCTCGACACCGATCGCCCGCCCCTCGCCCCACGAGACGGCGTCCACGGCGGCGCTCCGGATCACCTCCGCGACGTGCTCCCCCTCGCCGCGCCAGGCCGCGAGCAGGAGCGACGGATAGGCCATCGGCGAGTGACCGGTCACCTCCGCGAGGGTGTCGGCCTCGTCGACGAGCTCCGCGGCGAGGTCGAAGTCACCGGTGTGCACGGACAGCGCGGCCCGGTAACCGAGCGCCAGCGGAAGGAAGTTCAGAGCCCCCGTCTCGCGCGCCGACCTGACCGCGTGCTCGGTCAGCCGGTGCCACGTCTCGTCGTCCCACACCTCACCGGCGACCAGCCACAGCAGCCAGAGCCAGCGCATGACCTCCGCCCCCTCGCCTCCGGCGGCCTGCCGGAACGCCCCCAGCGCGGACCTCAGCAGCGGCCCCCCTGCGGCGCAGCCGTCGGCGAACCAGGTCACCAGGCCGTCGAGGAGCAGGTCCGTCGGCCGCGGCGGCTGCGCCCCCGGCGGCGCCGTCCGGGCGGCCGCGGCAACCTCCCGCACGCCGACCCGCTCCCGCAGCCGCCCGGCGAAGACCGCCGACCCGACGGCATCGAGGTACGCCTCCCGCGCGTGCGCGTCGTCGACGCGCCCCAGCCGGCCGGCCGCATCCAGCAGCAGCGGAAGCGCCTCCCCGCCACGTCGGCGGGCGAAGGCCAACTGGGCCCGCAAGCGCGCCAGTCGGGCCTGCTGCGCCTCGTCCAGCGGACTCAGCCGCGCCGCGGCGAGAAGGTCGAGCGCCGCGTCCGGGGAGCCCGCGTCGAAGGCGGCCTGCGCGGCCGCGGCCGCCCGCGTTCCACGACGGCCCGCGTCGGGCGTCAGCTCGGTCGCACGTCTCAGGAACGCCGCTGCCGCCGCGATCCCGCCACGGGCCTGGGCCCGGCCCGCCGACCGCTCCAGCTCGTCCGCCAACGCCCCGTCGGGTTCGAGCGCCGCGTGAGCGCGGTGCCAGGCCCGACGATCCGAATCGGCATCGGGATCGGTCGCCTCGGCCAGCGCGCGGTGCACGTCCCGGCGCACGGTGGGGTCGGCGGCGCGGTAGGCCGCCGAGCGCACCAGCGGGTGGCGGAAACGCACCCTCGTACCGAACTCGACCAGTCCCGCCGCCTCGACCGCTCCCGCCGCGTGCGCGTCGATGTCGAGCCGCTCGGCGACCCGCCTCAGCAGCGGCACGTCACCCACCGGCTCCGCCGCCGCCGCCAGCAACAACCGCTGCGCCGCGGCCGGCAGCGATCCGATGCGCCGCAGGTACGCCTGCTCGATCTGGCTCGCCAGCGGGCGGACGTCCGGACGCCCGAACCCGCCGGCCAGCTCCGCCGCGGTCAGCCCCCGGGTCAGTTCCAGCAGAGCCAGCGGGTTGCCGCGGGTCTCGGCGACGATGCGGTCCCTGACCCGTTCGTCCAGCCGTCCGGGCACCACCGAGTCCAGCAGCACCCGCGCGTCGTCGTCACGCAGCCCCCGGACCTCGACCTCGCGCAGCCCCCGGAAGGGGTCACCGCCCGCGGCGGGCGCCGACGCGCGCACCGCGAACACCAGCGCCACCCGCTCCGCCAGCAGCCGTCGCGCGACGAACGCCAGTGTCTGGGCGGAGACCTGGTCGAGCCACTGGGCGTCGTCGACGACGCAGACGAGCGGCTGCTCCTCCGCCGCCTCGGCCAGCAGGCTGAGCACCGCCAGGCCGACCAGGAAGCGGTCCGGCGCGCTCCCCACACTCAGGCCGAACGCTACGGACAGGGCGTCGCGCTGGGGGCCGGGAATGCGGTCGAGGTTCCCCGTCAGGGGCACGCACAGCTGGTGCAGCCCTGCGAACGCGAGCTCCATCTCGGACTCGACGCCGACGGCCCGCAGGACCTGACACCCGGTCGCACGGCCCGCCAGGTACTCCACCAGGGCGGACTTGCCGACTCCCGGCTCGCCCCGCAGCACCAGCACCTGGCCCCGGCCCCCGCGGGCACCGGCGATCACCTGGTCCAGCGCTCCGCATTCGCCCCGCCGGCCGACCAGCCCGCGCAGCCCCCGCCGAGGGGTGCCGCCCGCCATCCACCACCACCACGCAGTTCAAGGTTCGGACCCTGATCGGCTCGGGTCGTCCTCATCATGCATCAGTTCGCCGGGGACGAACAAACAGTGGACTCCTCGGCGCCGCGCGGGGCGGGGTCCGTACCGGGGCGGTGGAGCCGGATCCGCCCTCACGCGCGAACGACCGGAGGGGACGGGACACACGCTCTCGGGTGCCGCGGGCCGTGGGCCGTGGGGCGTCCGGACGTCCGTCGGGGCGGACACAGCGCATCATCGGTCCGCTCGTGGCCGGGCGCGGACGACCGAGGCGTGGTGAGGACGATCTCGGCCGGGCAGCCCCGGAGCCCCGAACGGGGCCGGTTCGGGAGAAGGGCTGCGCCGGAGGAGAACGACTCAGGAGGCGGACGGCTCGATCTCCCCCGCGAAGACGATGACCTGGTCGATGAGGCTCCGCCGCAGGTGGACGACGTCCGTTCCCGCCAGGCGGGGGCCTCCGTCCGGCGTCGTGAAGATCCACTTGTACCGGGCCCACTCGTCCGGCATGTCCACCGCGGAACAGCGCACCATCGTGCCGGTCCCCGCGGGGTGGCGCCGGATGTCCAGCACGAACCGCTCGACCGCCTCGATCCCCTCACTGCGGCCCAACGGTCCCCAGAAGACCACGTCCGAGGTCAGGGCCCGGGAGAGCAGCGCAATCACGTAGCTGTCGTCCGAGGCGTTGAACGCGGAGATGAACGTGTCGATCGCGGACCGCGCGGTTTCTTCCTGCATACACCAGTAATACCAGTCGCCTCGCGGACCGTGCTCGTCCCGCGCGCCGTCTCCCGACCGCGGCGATTCGTCCCGGCCACAGCACTAGCCGCCGGTCCGGCCGTCGAGCATCTCGCGCAGGATGTCCAGGTGGCCGTTGTGGCGGGCCGTCTCCTCGGTGAGGTGAAGGAGGATCCAGCGCAGGTCGACGTGGAGACCGTCGCGGACGACTCCCTCGGCCTTGGTGTCCAGGCTTCTCCCGGCGACCAGTTCGCGGTAGCGGGCGCTCTGTTCGGCGTATTCGTCGAGCAACTGCGTGAGCGGGAAGTCAACGGCGACACGCATCTCGCGGTCGGGGTCCTCATCGGTCCAGGGGCCCCGGTCCTCCTCGCCGAGGAAGACCACCTGGAACCAGTAGTACTCGACCCAGCGGAGGTGGTTGATCAATCCGCTCATGGTCATCAGCGGTGAGCCCGGCAGGAGCGCCTTGCGGGCGTTCTCCGCGGAGACGCCGTCGCACTTGGCGCGGGCGGTGTCACGTGTGTAGTCGAGAAACGTGGTGAGCTGGGTGCGCTCGTCCCACGCGGGCGGCGTGTCGTCGATTCCGGTCATCGCGCGAAGCGTCCCCGATCACGCGACCGATGTCGACATATTTTTACGGCTGGGTCCGCATCCTGCGCTCCGGTCCGCTCCAGAGGGGGCCGGGCCCGGCCGGGCCACGACTTGCCGTGGTCACCACCGAGGTCGGCGAACTTCATCGCCCACACGCCGAACTCCACCCGCCCGGCAAGGGGGATCTGCGCGTCGTCGGGGATCCGGTCCCCGGTGGCGGCGTCCAGGAGGTCGGCCAGGCCGAGGTGGTGCCAGTCCTGGTAGATCATGTTGTGAGCGAGAGGTCTCCCCACACATCGGGTCTGATCCGGAGAGCGATCCGGTTCCCGGCACAGAAGCGTCCCAACTCTGCCCGCCGGGCGGCCGGAACGAACACCGTCTCACCCGACACGGTGCGGAGCTCCGGTGGCGTGGCACTCGGGTCGGCATCCCGGACAGCCGCCGCAGGGATGACCCCGCCCGGAACGGAACCGGCAGGAACGGGCCCGGGGTGCCGCACACGGAGGCGGTCATCGGCGAAGACGACGTGGGGCATCACCCGGCCGTCCCGGCCGGCAGCACGCCGGGAAGGAAGTGCGCTCCGGGCGCACGCCTTCCCCTGCAACGCAGGACAGCCGCCGTCTCGCGACGCCATGGACGCCGGGCCGGCCGACCACGGCTGCGCAGACGAGATCCCTCCGTCGACAAGGAAGTCGGCCCAGCGGGACGAGCCGACCGGCCGGGCCAGGTGGAATGTCTCGCGGCAGAGGGCTTCGGTCCTCCGGCTCAGGCCCTGCTCAGCTCGCTACCCCTTGTCCACCAGGGAAGGGGACGTCGCTGTCGGAGCAGCCTGGGAGACTGCCAGCCATGACATCTACTGATCATGACATGCGGGAGGCATGGGCCCGCATCGACGGCTGGCTATGCGCGAACGTCCGAACTACCGCCATCATCAGGCCGGCTGCGGATGCAAGGCGCCTCGCCGCGATCGAGACCGAGTTGCCGGTGACACTGACCGCCGACGTGAAGGAATGGTGGACCCTGGCCGACGTCAAGGCCGACTATTGGATTCCCGAGTCGTTTGCTCCGGTGACGCTGGAAGAGGCTCTGGAGACACAGGAGATCTGGCTGCTTGTCGCCGAGCAGGAGCAGTCTCTGCTCGATCAGCAGGGGAACGAGCAACCTCGCTTTCTTCCCCAGTTCATGCCGATCGCGATGAGTCCCGGGGGTGACGGCCTCATAGTCGACCTTCGAACCGGTGAGCACCACGGCGCGGTCTTTCTGTGGGATCACGAGCGCTGGGGGCTCGGGGTTCCCTTGTGGGACTCCGTGAGCTCGATGCTCCAGGACATCGCCGGCTCTCTCGAGTCCCAGACGCCGGCTCTTCTTCGACACGCTGCTCTCGGCGGCACGGAAGCGGCCTGCGTCGGCACTGTCGACGACATGGGAGACCTTCGCTGGCGCCCCCGCTGACTCTTTCCTGAAGCACGCACGGACTACCGCGCGCTCCGATTCCCGGAACGTCGGCGGTCGAATCATTCGGCCCCTCTACGCGCGCGACGCACTCGTCCCGCCGTGCTCAGCGGGCGTGGAACTTCCGCAATCCGTCAGTCGCGTGGTGCACCACCGCGGTGTCCGGCGAGGTCGCGCGGCAGGCTCTTGCAAGATGACCGCGTGTGCAACTATCTTCGGTGACATAAATTGCAGCTGCAACCAGTTGCGAGAGCGCCCCCGTCCCCTGGCGCCGCCGACCCACCGGGAGTCCGACATGAGCACCACCCTCTTCACCCCGTACACCCTGCGGGCGCTGACCATCCCCAACCGGATCTGGATGCCGGCGATGTGCCAGTACAGCGCCACGCCGGACGGGGACGCGGCCGGTGTTCCGACGGACTGGCACTTCACCCACCTCGCGGCGCGCGCCGTCGGCGGCACCGGGCTGATCATCACGGAAGCCACCGCGGTCAGCCCCGAGGGCCGCATCAGCCCGTACGACCTCGGGATCTGGAACGACGAGCAGGCCGCGGCCTTCCGGCGGATCACCGCCTTCCTGAAGTCGCAGGGCACCGTCCCCGCGATCCAGCTCGCCCACGCCGGCCGCAAGTCATCCACCGAGCGGACCTGGGTCGACCGCGGGCGCGCCCTCGCCGCGGACGAGGCCCACGGCTGGGCACCGGTCGGCCCCAGCAGCGTGCCCTTCTCCCCCACGCACACCACGCCGGAGGAACTCACCGAGGAGCAGATCGGCCGGATCGTGCAGCAGTTCGCCGACGCCGCACGGCGCGCGCTCGACGCCGGCTTCCAGGTCGCCGAGATCCACGGCGCCCACGGCTACCTGATCCACGAGTTCCTCTCCCCCCACACCAACCGCCGCACCGACGGCTACGGCGGCTCCTTCGAGGGCCGTATCCGCTTCGCGCTGGAGGTCGTCGACGCGGTGCGCGCGGTGTGGCCCGAGGAACTGCCCGTCTTCTTCCGCGTCTCCGCGACGGACTGGCTCACCGAGGACCCGGAGGACGGCCGTGAGGGCTGGACCTCCGAGGACACCGTCCGCCTCGCCAAGGAGCTCCAGGCACACGGCGTCGACCTGCTGGACGTCTCCACCGGCGGCATCGTCCCCGACGCCAGGATCGAAGCCGCACCCGGCTTCCAGGTGCCCTTCGCCGAGGCCGTGCGCAACGAGACCGGCCTCCCCGTGGCGGCCGTCGGCCTGATCACCGACCCCGCCCAGGCCCAGGCCGTCGTCGCCGAAGGCCGTGCCGACGCCGTCCTGCTCGGCCGCGAGCTGCTGCGCAACCCCTACTGGGCCCGCCACGCAGCCGCCGAACTCGACGGCGAGGTACCCACCCCCGCCCAGTACCACCGCGCCTGAGCGGGTGGCACCCGCCCGCACGGGATCAGCCGTCGCACAGCCCTACCCTGGCGGCGCGCTTGCCGTCCTCCCCGCGAACGCGGGTGTCAGCCTTGCTCCGCCTCCGTCAGTCAGCACCACGACGGCACGGTCTCCGGCCAGCCACCAGCGCGCAGGCCGAACAACCGGCCGTCGCGGGCCGACCTCGCGGGCAGCGGACGGCCTGTCGTCCGCGGAGACGACAGGCCGCTTCGGTCATCGAAGGCTCACACCCCGGGACCAGACTCGCTGAATCGTGCGATAGTCGATCACGGCTATGTCCTCCTGCTGGAGGACCTCGCGGGCCTGCGGGGATGTCAGGAACTCGTAGTCCGTCCGCCGCACGAGCCAGCCACCGTCGACGGCCTGCGACTCCTTGTCTCCCAGGCCGGGATGTACCGCCCATTCGTTGAGCCCGGCCGGCAGGTCACGCAGCATCTGAGCGTATCGAGCCGCTTTTCCTTCGATGCCGAGGGAGAAGCTGTCCAGGAAGTCGTTGTCGGTGACCGGCAGCCCGCGTCCCCGCATCACCCGGCGCCCGGGTTCGAGCCAGACCCGGACCGCGAGGGAGTACTCCGCTGCCAGCACGGTGGTCAGGTCGAGGATGTCGGTCCGGCCGCCGTCGGCCAGGCAATGGAAATCCAGATGGGTCGGCGTGAGCCCGGCGTCGGCGACGGCATCGATCTGGGCGCGGAACTCCAGTTCGACCTCATCGAGCCGGGCCTGGCCGAGCAGGGTCGCCCGGCCGACAGATGTCGGCGAGAACAGGTCGCCCGCAGGGTCCAGCAGTGAGGTCACGCGTTCCTTGGCGATCAACGGCTCCCACGGGAGGTCGGGCATCTCGCACACCAGCGTGAGATGGATCCCGAACGGGATCTGCGGCCGCCGGCGGAGCAGCTCCATGGCCTGCGGCGCCCCGGGACACGGGACCATCAGGCTGCACGAACCGGCGATGCCCTCTTCGAGCGACTCGATCACAGCGGCGTTGATCGCTGGATACATCCCGAAGTCATCGCAGTTGACGATCAGCAACCGGGCATCTGGCGGATACCCCAGCAACTCACTCGACCGTACCGAAGACACGACGGCCGCAGGAACACCGAGTTCACTCATGCCCGCAGTGTGAGCCCCGGACCGGACCTCCGCACGGCAATTCGCCGCCGCGGAGCGACAGCGCCGTCACTTCTCGGGTTCTGGCTGCTTTCCGTGAAGCGATCACACACTGTTCAGTGACGTTGGCCGCTGAGATGATCGCTACTCACCCATAGCTGAGGAGTCGGGGCCCAGATGAGAAGCTGGTCGCCAGGGGTAGATGAGGTGTTGGAGGCGTCGGGATGGACGCCTGGACGGAAGGTGGACACGGCCCGCTGGCGATCCATGTTCGAGGCAGTCGGCCTCGCCATGCACGACGCTGCGGAAGCCTTCCTGCAAGAGTTCGGGGGTTTGACTGTGAACGTCAGCGGCCCAGGGATCAGCTGTGCACGCACGCCGTTCGAGCTGGACCCTGAGCTGGCCTGGGGCGAGGATGACCGATTCACGGAGTGGGGCGAAGCGATCGGGCATCATCTCTACCCGCTCGGCGAGCTCGACCACGGCCGGTTCTTCCTGGGCATCGATGACGTGGGCGTGATCTATCTCGTCGAGACCTGGGTTGCCAGCTTCGGACCGATGCCTCACGCCATGGAGAACTTGGTTCTCGGCGTGGCTCCTCGCCGGATCGACGAGGGGGACGAGTCAGCGGGACAGCCGTCCTGACGGGGCGGTCACCTGTAGAGCAGGACTCGCTTTCGGAGGAGCTGGAATCCGGCTCGTCCGAACATCTGCCGCTTGAGCATCTTGATCCGGTTGACGTGCCCCTCTACGACGCCCGAGTTCCAGGGCAGGGTGAGACCCGCGATGACAGCGTCGCGGTCGCGGTCGATACCGGCGGCGAGGATGTGGGGGCCGGGTAGGTTGTCGTTGCGGACGGCGTCGAGCCACTCGGGCAGCCGCTGGCCTTGCCGCTCGGTGAGGATCTCGGCGAAGGACCGAACATGCCCGGTGAGTGCATCCAATTCGGGGCAATGGACCAGGACGGCCTTGAGGCGGAGCTGTTCCGCCTCAGTGAGGGTGTCGGGCGGCGGAGGATCCAGCCAGCGACCGTACGAGGTGAAGGTTGCGGTGCAGTGACCGGATCTGTCGAGGGACGCTTGGCGCGGAAGTAGGCGCGAACTCGCTGGTAGCTGCCCTTGTAGCAGAGCGGCACGATCTCTCCCACGCCTTCCAGGAGTTGGTGCAGCCTTGGTTCCAACGGTCGTCCAGGCAGGGCTTGTACTCGTCGAGTACGGAGGGGCGCCCCTGCCATTGGCCGCGGAAGAGATCCTCGGGTGCGGTGGCGTCGGCGAGGAGTTTGACGGGCGGTATGTCATGCCGAGTTGGCGTTGGATCGCGCGGCGGCTGTGGCCAGCGGCGAACAGCACGTGGACGGCCGCATGGTTGGCCCGAGTCCGGTCGGCGAACCGGTGGCCGGTGGGCCACTGCGAGCCAGAGCTGTGCTCCTCAACCGGGAGGGGTGGCTTGGGCGTCGCACCCTGTAGTCAAGCTCGGTGATCGGCGACGCACCGTTCGGCGGCCTCGCCGAGGTTGTGCCACAGATGCCACCCGTCAGCAACCTGGACCGCCTGAGGCGCCCCGGCCGTGGCACCTTCCGCGAAGAACGGAGCTCGATCCCGGCAGACGACTCGATTCCGGGGCGCTTCGCCGGCCACTTGGCCAGAGTGGACGCCTCCCGGTCGGGCAGCAGGTCAACCGGCCGTCGGGTCTCGACATCGACCAGAACCGTCCCGTAGACGCGGCCATTGCGGTTGGCGCACTCATTGACGCCAACCACCCGTGGGGTCGGCGTCTCTGGGGCAGGCAACGCGTTGAGTTACCGCAACACCGCGCTGCGGCTGAGGGACACCCCGAGGACCCGTGCCAACCGGGCACCGGCGCGGCCGGCGAGGGCAACGCCGACCGCGGCCAGCGTCGAACGCAACCGCTCGGTCCACCTGCTGTGCCGCAGGGTCAGCCCTGCCATCTGCTCGACGAACGTCCGCCGCCCACATGAATCGTCCGGACAAAAGAACCTGCGGACCCACAGACAGAGGACCACCCGCCATCCCGCACGTCAGCGGGAAACCGCAGGTAGGAGCTGCGCATCCGGCTCGACCGGCTCCCACAGTCAGGACACGCTGCCCCAGCCGCCGCACTCCGGGCTCGGATGCGTATCGCCTCATCGTTCACATCCACCGACAGCACCGCCACGTCCGCGATGGAGGGGACCAGCAGCATCTCCAGCCAGAGCAGCCTCTCTTCCACGACGTCGAACTGTCGGCCAAACCCAGGTCGGCACTGGTCATTCTCAGGCAAGTTCCCGAAGGTTGACCCGAGCGTCAGTCGTCACTCAGCGTGCGCGCTTCACAGAGATCCAGAACCACTTCTCGTGAACATCGACAAGTCTGCTGATCATCAACTGCTGCCGCCACCAGCTCAAGAAGCTGGTACTGAACGCGAACGAAGCCAGTCCGGGGACGTCAGCACATCGTGATCAGCCGCATCCTGATCTGCTTGGATACCCGGGTGACCGACCTCGCCGCGACTCCCCCGTGCCCCTGTGTGCTCTGTGACCCCGCCGCCTCCGCGACCTTCCGCGCACGGCGGCGGCGAGCGAAGCGCTGGGCTTCCGAGATGGCGCACGTACGCGAGCACGGCTGCCACGTGGTCGGCGTAAGTGGCGGAGGTGAAGTCCCCGACTAGGCCTTCACCGTCGGCCTGTGGCATTCCTACCGGGTCCCGGAGGTCGCCATGTTCGGCCTGGAACTGGACGGCCTGATGCACTGGGTCGGCAGTGCCGCCGTCCGGGTTCGCGACGGGGCATCGACGGAGCCCGGCACGCTGCTCCCGGACGTCATCGAGGGCTACCGGCTCCGATGCCAACCGGTGGATCCCAGTTGGCACTATCCACTGCTCGGTACGTTCGTCGGCTTCTACCGACAGACCCCGGTACCCGTCGTCCAGTTGCTCTGGCCCGACCGGGAACACCGCTGGCCCTCGGACGAGCAGGCCAGCCCGGGCTGCCGCGCGCAGCCCGACCTACGACTTCCCGTCGACGAGCACCCCGAAGGTGTCTGGACCCGGGAGGCTGCCCGATAGCGAGGCCGCGCCGCCGGCGCCTGTCGGCGCGAACCGTCCGACTGCTCGCGGAGGCGGTGGGGGCCCGGCCGCCGCCGCGCAGCTCCTCAGTGATCCGTTTCGGGTGGCGTCGGCGACCGGCAGGCGGGCGACCGGCAGGCGGGACTTGGCGATGTTGCGGATGCGCCGAGTACGGCCGCCCTCGGCCAGTTCCGCCAGGGCGATCACGGTCCAGGACTCCTCTGCGGTGTAGAGCTGAAGCCAGTTGGAGGCCCCGAGCAGGGTCTCGACATCCCATGGCTCGCCCAAGGTCATCGCCCGAGCCAGAGACCACTCGCGCAGGCGCCGGGCCGAGTAGTCGTCCACCGCCACGGGGCCGGTCATCTCCCGGCACCAGGAGAGATAGCCGGGATCCGTCAGCAGTTCAGCGGCCCGCCGGTCGAGGTACTCGCATACGGCGCCGTTCGCCATGCCCACATCGGGGTCGGTGAGCACACGGGTGACGAGGGCAGCTGCATCCTCTGCGGCTACCTCGTAGAACGCCCTGCGACAGAGGGCAAAACGCACATGCTCGTCCGGGTCCCGGTCCGGGTCGTCAACGGACGCTGCGTTGCCCAAGATCACCGCTCCCTTCGGCTGCTGCGGGGTGAAGCCACAGCTGTGGCGCGGCCGCGTGTCCTCACCCCTCGGCGCCCGAGAAGCCCGTGCGGAACCTCGCCCCGCACGTGAGAGGGTCGGGACACCAGCTCGCACGCGCGTGAGGAGGGCCGAGTGTCGAACTCGGAGTGGCAGGTCTACGGTCAGCGACAGGTCTACGGATCACCGTGGGTGGAGCTGTGGCTCACAGACGTCGAGGTGCCCGGGGTCGGTCGGCTCGACCACCATGTCGTCCGTATGCCCAGGGCCTCCACCACCGCAGTCGTCACCGACGAGGACGGCCGATTCCTGCTGATCTACCGGCACCGGTTCATCACCGGCCGCTGGGGCTGGGAGGTTCCGGCCGGGTGGGCCGACCCCGGCGAGGAGCCTGCCGACGCCATCGCCCGCGAGGTCGAGGAGGAGACCGGCTGGCGGCCCGGCCGGGTCGAGCTGTTGACCGAGTACGACGCCATGGCCGGTATCTCGGACGCCCACTTCCACTCGTACCACGTCACCGACTGCACACGGATCGGCGAACCGGAGGACATTTCCGAGGCGGCTCGGGTGGAGTGGCTACCGGAGGCCGAGGTGGTCAAGCTGCTGACGGGCGGGGACGTTCCCGATGGGCCCTCGCATGCCGCACTCTCCTTCTACCTGGGCCCCCACCGGCTCGCGCAGTCGGGCTCCTGACCCGCCCCGTCAGCTCCGCCCTCGTCCGACAGCGACCGCGGGCCAGCCCGCCGCGGGCAGCGTCCACGTCCCGTGAACGTACGGACAGAGTTGCCATCCGACGTGCGAACACTCCGAGAAGATCCGGGAAATTCGGACGTATGACGCGAGAGCCTCTGCCAGGCAGCCCGGGAGCGGCCCGCACGACTTCTCGGATCACCCGGTCTCGATCGTTCGGAAGAGGCGACCTTCTCCTTCACCGGTGTGACCGAGCCGAACGAGGGCCGCACCCCGATGACCGTCAGGGTCGTCGCGGGCTCGGCCGAGTTCGACGCGGTGGCCCGCATGGGCGCTCCCGGTGGGGCGGGCCACCACCGCAACGACGGCGTTCCGCAGCGCGTGCCGCGCATCCTGATCGACTGACGCTCCACCAGTTACCCAGAGGGCCGGGCCACTTCGGACGGCTCGGCCTCTTGTGTGCGCCCCCCGGAATGGACTAGATCTCTTCTCACGATTGGTACAGACCATCTGACCCCACTCAGACAAGGCCACCAGTATGTTCAGACGCACCTCCGCGTTCCTGGCGACGGCTCTGTTCGCCTCGCTCGTCGCGGCCCCCGCGACCGCTCACGCCGATAACGACGACAGCCGCCGGCTGCCAGGCCACCGGGTGGCCTACTTCACCGCGTGGAGCGCCTACAGCGGCTTCTCCCCCAAGAAGGTCCAGGACTCGGGCCAGGCCGCGAAGCTGACCGTGATCAACTACGCCTTCGGCAACATCTCCCCCGAGGGCACCTGCTTCGCGGACAACCTGGCCGACCAGGCCGACGCCTGGGTCGACTACCAGCGCCCGATCAGCGCGGCCGACTCGGTGGACGGCGTCGCCGACACCTGGGACCAGCCGCTGAAGGGCAGCTTCAACCAGCTGCGGAAGCTGAAGGCGAAGAACCCCCACCTGAAGGCCGTCATCTCGATCGGCGGCTGGGGCTGGTCCAAGTACTTCTCGGACGTGGCCGCCACCGACGCCGCGCGCAAGAAGTTCGTGGCCTCCTGCGTCGACCTCTACATCAAGGGCAACCTGCCGCAGCTGGGCTCTCCGGAGGGCGGCCCGGGCAGCGGCGCGGGCGTCTTCGACGGCATCGACCTCGACTGGGAGCACCCGGGCGGCGACGGTCTGCCGGACAACTCGGTGCGCCCCGAGGACGGCCGCAACTTCACCCTGCTGCTGGCCGAGTTCCGGCGGCAGCTGGACGCGGTTCGCAACGGCGGGCGGGGGCGCCACCTGCTGACGGCCGCCGTCGCCGCCAACACCGACGTCGCGGACCGGCTGGAGCTGAGGAAGGTCGCCCGCCACGTGGACTACCTGAACCTGATGACCTACACCATGCACGGCTCCTGGGAGCCGCAGGGTCCGACCAACCACCAGGCGAACCTGTACACCGACCCGGCCGACCCCTCCGGCGCCAGCGACAGCTACAGCGCCGACCGGGTGGTGCAGCACTACCTCGGCGGCGGCCTGCCGGCCCGCAAGGCGGTGCTCGGGGTGCCGTCCTGGGGCTACGGCTGGACGGGAGTGCCCGCCGGGACGAAGAACGGCCTCTACCAGCCCGCCACCGGCATGTCCCCGCTCGGCGGCGGCCAACTGCCCTACAAGGCCATCAAGGACCTGCCGGGCGCCGTGCACACCGACCGCGAGTACGGCGCGGCCTGGAAGTACGACGGCACCGAGTTCTGGACGTACGACAACCCGGCCACCGCCACCCAGAAGGCCCGCTACACCAGGCAGAACGGTCTCGGCGGCGTGATGGTCTGGTCCCTGGACGGGGACGACGCCCAGGGTTCGCTGATCGCCGCGCTGGACCGCGGTCTGCGGCGCTGACCTGTGGTGATGGCCCGGCGGCGGGCGGGGCGACCCGGCCGCCGCCGGGTGCGGCGGCCGAATACGCAGGCCCCGTGCACATCGCACATGCTGCACCGCCGACAACGCTTCGATTCTCACCGGCCCGTGGCGGCCGTCCGACCATTGCCGTCCTGACCTCGGCGGGGGTGGAGCCCGGGCGGCCGAAGAAGGCGTCGTTGGCCTCGGTGTCCGCCACGTCCGATGCGGTGCCGTCCACCGCGGCCGACCGGCTCCGGTTCTTCGTACCAGGAGCCCGATCCGGTGAGGTGTGTCAGGTGGTGGGGTGCGGCGAGGAGGTCTGGCCGGGGTGGGCGGGTAGCGTGCGGGCACCAAGGAATACCCGCACGCCGGGGAGGACGACGCGATGGAACGGTCGATGAACCAGGGGTTGGGGCGCCGCCAACTGCTCACCAGGGCCGGTGCGATCGCCGCCGGCGCCTCCGCCGGGGCCTCCGCAGGCGGGTCCGTCCAGGCAGTGGGTGGCGCGGGCGCGGTGGCGGGTCGTGGCGGTGAGAGCGGGGCGGCGCCGTTCGGGCCGGTCGTGGTCCGCCCCGGTGACGCCCGCTACGACAGCCTGTCGCACGGCAACAACTTCCGCTTCGTCGGCAGCCCCCAGGAGATCCGTCTGGTCGGCTCCACCGAGCAGGTGGTGCGGGCGGTCTCCGACGCGGTCCGCACCGGACGCCGGATCGCGGTACGAAGTGGCGGTCACTGCTTCGAGGACTTCACCGCCGGCCCCGAGGTACGGCTCCTGCTGGATCTCTCCCCCATGGACGCCGTCGGCTTCGATCCCGCGATGGGTGCCTTCACCGTGCGGCCGGGGGCGACCCTCGGGCAGGTCTACCGGACCCTGTTCAAGGGGTGGGGCGTGACGATCCCGGCCGGGGGATGCCCCGAGGTGGGTGCGGGCGGTCACCTGGTCGGTGGCGGGTACGGTCCGCTCTCCCGGCGTTACGGCTCGGTGGTCGACCACCTGCACGCCGTCGAGGTGGCCGTCGTCGACCGGGACGGCACCGCCCGCGCGGTCGTCGCCACCCGCGATCCCGACGATCCGCACCACGACCTGTGGTGGGCCCACACCGGTGGCGGTGGCGGCAACTTCGGCGTCGTCACCCGCTACTGGCTGCGCTCCCCGCAGCCCGAGGGCGCCGGCCTCCGGCCGCACGACGACCCCTCGTGCCTTCTGCCGTCCGCACCGGGCACGTTGCTGACGGTCCTGGTCGTCTGGGCCTGGGACGAGAAGATGACCGAGCGTGCGTTCAGTGCCCTGCTGCGCAACTTCGGCACCTGGCACGAGCGCAACAGCGCGCCCGGCTCGCGTGCCGCGCACCTGTACGCGGTCCTCATCGCCGGGCACCGCGCCGCCGGAGCCATGGAGATGGCCGTACAGATCGACGCGGGGCTGCCGGACGCCGACGCCCTCCTGACCGACTTCGTCTCCGCCGTGACCGCGGGCACCGGCACCACATCGCCCCTCACGCTCCGACGCACCCTGCCCTGGCTGCAGGCCGTGACCTGGCCCGGTACCGGCGAACCCGGCAACATCGACACCCGCCGTTACAAGGACAAGGCCGGATACCTGCGCCGCGGGTTGACCGAGACCCAGCTCTCCACCGCCTACCGGCACCTGACCAACGACACCGGCAGCGCCGAGAGCGGCATGCTCCTCGTCGGCTACGGCGGCCGGGTCAACGCCGTCGCACCCGACGCCACCGCCGTCGCCCAGCGGGACTCCGTGATGAAGGTCGTCTACTACACCGTCTGGGCCGACGAGACGGACGACGCCTCCCGGCTGGCCTGGGTCCGAGACTTCTACCGGGACGTGTACCGCGACACCGGAGGCGTCCCCGTCCCCGGCGACGTCAGCGACGGCTCCTACATCAACTACGCCGACACCGACCTCGCCGACCCGGCCTGGAACACCTCCGGCACCCCCTGGCACACCCTGTACTACAAGGCCAACTACCCCCGCCTGCAACAGATCAAGGCCCGCTGGGACCCCTGCGGCATCTTCCGGCACGCCCTCGCGATCGAACCGCTGTTCACGTGAACCACCAGCGCGCGGATTCAGAGGTGACGGAACGGGGCGATCACGGCCCCGAAGAGCCGGCAGGGGTGCGGCCGTCCGCCCGACCCCACACTTTCGGGTTCCGGCCTTGCGGAACTGCGAGAGACACAGGGCTAGATCAGGCGCGCCACGGCCAGGGTCAGCGCGCGGTCGAGCGCCGCCTCGGCGTCGCACGGCACGTCGGGCCGGACGCCGGTGCCCTCCCAGTTGGTGCCCGAGACCGGGTTGACCGCGCGGGCGATGGGCACGCTGAGCTCCAGGTGCGGGTGCACCGTCCAGCCCTCGCGCGGGTGCGCGCCGCCCCGGGTGGCCTCCCCGACCACCTCGGCGCGCCCGAGCTGCTGCAGGTCGTAGGCGAGCTCCTCGCCCGCGGAGAAGGTGCGTCCGCTCGTCAGCACGTAGAGCGGCTTGTCGCCGCCGAAGCGGGCACCCGGTACGAACGGGGGCGTCCAGGACTGCTCGGCCACCTCCCCCTGCCGCGAGACCATGGTGTTGAGCTTGGTCCGGCCGTCGAGCAGGTAGCCGCAGACGAAGGCGACCGTGTTCGGATCGCCCCCGACGTTGCCGCGCAGGTCCAGGACGAGGGCACGGGCGGGTGCCACCAGTGAGAGCGCCGCGGCCAGCGGCTGCGCCGCCCAGTCCAGCGGGAACAGCAGGGGTGCGATCTCCAGCACCGCGACGCCGCCGTCGAGGAGCTCCACACGCGGAACACCACCCAGGGAGGCGTCGAACTGCCTCCGCATCGCGGCGAGTGCCGCCGCGCCCTGCTCGGGCGGCACCGGCACGGCGTGGTACTTGAGGGCCAGGTGCAGGTCACCGTTGACGGACCGCAGGTCCGCGGTGACCGCTTCGGCCAACTCCTCCGCGGATTCGATCCGGTACGATCCCCCGGCACTGCGGCTCCGCAGCAGGGCCGCCAGTTCCCGGGCGACATCGGGGAAGACGTAGTTCTCGCCGACGAGCTCGGCGACGGACTCGACAACGGTGGCGGCGTCCAACGCAGTGGGCATAGTGGTGGAGGTCATGACAGGGAGTAGACCAGCCGACTTGCCAAAGCGTCAACCGTCCTTAACGCTTGATCTCGTGAGCCACCAACCGGACGAAGACGTACAGCGGATCAGCACGCCCCTGCAGCACGCGGCGCTCGCCCACCCCCTGCGCCAGCGCCTGCTCTTCGCCCTCAGCGGCCGGCCGTCGACGATCAGCCGGCTCGCCGCGCAACTGGGAGTGAACAAGGGCAGCGTCTCCCACCACCTCAGGGTGCTGTCCGAGGCAGGGCTGGTCCAGGACGCGGGAACGCGACGGGTACGCGGCGGCACCGAGAAGTACTACCGGCGGACCGCCGAGCGGCTCCTCGTCGACGAACCGCAGGCCGAGGGCACGGCCGCGCTGTTCGGCGCCGTCGCCCAGGAGTTGGACCGCTCACCCGCCGACCACCTCCTGACACTGCGCCACCTCCGGCTCAGCCCGGCCAAGGCGGCCCGGCTCGCCGAGGCACTGGCCGGGCTGGTCGACGAGGCGGAGGAGGACTCGGAGGACGAGCCGGTGCACGGAATCCTGGTGGCGCTCTACCAGCAGGCCGGGGCGTAGCCGGCCTGCTGGTAGAGCGAGGTGCGGAAATCGGGGTGCGGAAGATCAAGGTGCGGAGATCGGGGTGCGGTACGACCGGTCCTCCGCCCCGCGGAGCGGGAGCCGCGTCGGCCGTCGGTCCCGGGCGGGTTCGGCCTGGAGCACGGCCTCCGCCCGATCAGACAGAGCCCCTGATCGGACCCGGGAGGTCAGCGACCTGCGGCGTCCGGGTCTAGGGAGTGCTCTCCCCCGGGCGGGCCTTGCTCATCTTCGCGGCCCTGGCCTGCGCCCAGCGCAGCAGGAGGACGGCCACCACCACCGCCATCAGGGCCGCCTTGCCGACCTGGACGACCGTCCCGCCGCGCAGGGCCGAGGAGAACATCGGCGTCAGCAACGCCACGCCCACGGCGGGCCCGGCGGCGTACCAGGCGGCGAACAGCAGCGGGCCCGTCCCGCCGCCCGCGCCCTGGGCCGGGGAGAACATCAGGTCCTTGCGCAGCACCCCGCGGCAGGCGTTCACCAGTCCCGCCGCGACCAGTGCCGGAGCGGCGGCCGGTGCGAGCCAGGCCGCCGGGCCGGTGCCCGCCGCCAGGAGCGCCGCGGCGCAGGCCAGCCCCAGCAGGAGTCCGGCCAGGGTCGGCACGATCGCATGGCGCAGCATCAGGCCGGCGAACGGGTACGGCGACCAGGAGGCCCGTCGGACGTCGTCGGTCTCGATGCGGGCCGGTTCCAGCAGCTGGGCGACGGCGAGGTAGCCGAACACCAGCGCCACGGCGGTGGCCAGCCAGGACAGCCCGCCCGTGGCACCGTGCGCGAGGACGGCGCAGGACAGCGCGGGTACGACCAGGACCACCGCGCGGCCCAGCCGGGCAGGGGACCGGAGCAGTGCGAGGGTGTCCCGCCACGGCACCACCAGCCAGGCGCGGCCGGGCGGCGGCAGCCGGAGCCGGCGTTGGCGGGCGGCGCCGTTGGCGCTGTTCACCGCCAGCCGCGCGCTGCGCAGTTCGACGGTCCGGAGTGCGGCCAGTACGCCGGCGGCCGTCCTGGCCCGCTCGCGCAGGCGGGCCAGTGGCACGGTCGCGGCGGCCCGGTCGGCGAGCAGCAGGGCGGCAGCGGTCGAGACCAGCAGGAGCGCGGCGGCCACCCAGCTGCCCGCGACGGCGGCGGGGGTCGGTGCCAGGGCGGCGATCGCCGCCCAGCCCCAGGGTCCCGACCACAGTTCGACCAGTTCCAGCCAGCGCACCGGGTGGCCGGCGACGGCCAGCGCGCTCTGTGCCGCCAGGGCGATGATCAGCAGCGTCAGGTACGGGGTGAGCCGGCGTACCCAGCGGGCGGCGCGGTCGCTGCGCTCCACCACCAGGGCGGTGCAGGTGGCCAGGAGCGGCACGCAGAGTCCCCCGAGCAGGCACCAGCCGAGTGCGGCCGGCAGGCCGACCCGCACGGTCAGCCCGAGCACGACCATCCCGCCGACCGCCGCCACCAGGGCGGGGAACGCGGCCACGGCGCAGGACAGCCAGAACCAGGGCCGGAGGACGGGACGGGGCCGGACGGGGTGGATCAGCAGCCAGTCGGCCGCCGCCCGGGGCGGCACCACGGGGCCGCGCCACAGGCCGTCCCGGACCAGCAGCAGGAAGGCGGCCAGGCCGATCGCGGTGATGCCGGCGGGCATGGCGGCGAGGAGGTCGCTGCCGTGGCCGGTGTAGTCGGCGCCCATGGAGGCCTGGAGGAACAGTCCGAGGCTGGGTACGCCGCCCCAGATGATCAGGATGAGTACCACGCAGTAGACGGCGAAGCCGACCGACTTGGCGCGGTTGCGCCGGTGGGGGGTGCGCAGGGTGCGCAGCAGGGCGAGGGTCTCGTCGGTCCAGTCGTCGTCGTCCGTCCAGGGCTCGACGGCGGGGTCGGTTTCCGGGTGGGCGGTGGTCACCGGGCACCTGCCGGGCCTGCGGCGGTGCGGGCGGCGAACTCCGCGGCCAGGACCTTGCGGGTAGCGCCCTGCTTGAGGATCCTGCCGTCCTCCAGCACCAGCACCCGGTCGGCCACGTCCAGGGCGAGGTCGGTGTGGTGGGTGACGAGCAACACGGCGACGCCGTCGGCCAGTTCGGCCTTGAGCAGGTCGGCGAGGTGTCGGCGGGCGTCCGGGTCGAGCCGCTGCTCGGGCTCGTCCAGCAGCAGCAGATCGCGCGGGCGCACGAGCGCGCAGGCGAGGAGCAGGGCCTGCATCTGTCCGGAGGAGAGGGCCGAGGGGAGCGCGTCGGCCCGTTCGGTGAGCATCCGGTCGGCCAGGACCTGGGAGACCCAGTCGGGCGCGTCGGCGACCCCGTGCGCGACGGCGACCAGGAGCAGGTGTTCGCGGACGGTCAGGTCGGGGTAGCAGGCGACGGTGTCGCCGACCACCGCCACGCGGGCCCGGATCCGGGGGTCGTTCTCGTCCATCGGGATGCCGTCGAAGGTCACGGTGCCCTTGCTGGGTACGTCGCGGCCGGCCGCGACCCTGAGCAGGGTCGACTTGCCCGATCCGTTGTGCCCGAGCAGCGCCACGCACTCTCCGGCGGCGAGCGACAGGCTCACGGGGTGCAGCACCTCCCGCTCGCCGTACGAGCGGCTGACGCCGGTCAGCTGCAGCAGGGCCTTGCGGGCTGCGGCACGTGGTTCGGCGGCGTTGTTGGCCATGGAGGAGGGCGCCTTTCAACAGGGTGTCCGGTCACAGTACCGACCCGGCGGCGGCCACCCGGGCGAGGGTGGTGTCGGCCTGGATCCGGTGGGCGCCTCGCGCGCTCGGCCGGGGAGGGGGCGGCAGGACGCGGGGGGGTGTCCGGCGGCATACCGGGGCGGGCGGCCGGGTGATCACTCGCCGCGGTGGCGTGTCCCGTGGCCGCCGGGGTGGGACGAGGGGCCGGCGTGCCGGGCCCCGGGGGGCGCCGGCCGGTGAGGTGGTCGGTTCCGGCGCCGCGGTTCCGTGAACGATCTTCGGCTTCCCGGCGTCACAGTGGCTGCGTCCACCGTTGATCGAAGGGCAGGTCGGAGCCGACGTGGAGGCAGCGATGAGGGTCGTGTTCGTGCATGGGGCGTGTGTGCGGGACGGGTCGTGGTGGTGGCACCGCACGGCCGGGCTGTTGCAGGAGCGAGGGGTGCGGAGCGTCGCGCCGGCGCTGCCGAGCTGCGGCGAGGCGGGCGTGCCCGGGGGCGGAGGCGGTCCGGGGCTGGCCGAGGACGTGGCGGCGGTGCGACAGGTGCTGCTGGACGGTGACGAACCCACCGTCGTGGTCGCCCACAGCTACGGGGGCATCGTCACCGCGGAGGCCGCCGCGGGTGTCGGGTCGGTCCGCCACCTGGTGTTGATCTCCAGCTACCTGCCCGAGGTCGGGCAGAGCCTGTCGGAGTTCGGGGACGGCGGTCCCGCCCCGTACCTCGACGTCGATCCCGACGCCGGCACCTTCGGGGTCCGTCCCGAGCTGCTCGTGGACACGTTCCTGCAGGACTGCGACCCGGACGTCCGGGCGCAGGCGGCGAACCACCTCGCCCGGCAGTGCCTGCGGGTGACCGGGCAGCCGGTCGGGGCGGCCGCGTGGCAGCAGGTGCCCTCGACGTACGTCGTCTGCGGCCGGGACCGGGGCACCCCGCCGCGCCTGCAGCGCGAGTTCGCCCGCCGGGCCGGCGGCGTCGTCGAGCTCGACGCCGGTCACCATCCGTTCCTGTCCCGGCCCGCCGCGGTGCGGGACCTGCTGCTGGGGCTCTGACGGCAGCGCCGGGACCGTGCGCGCCCGAGCACCAGCAGACCGGCCAGCCCGAGCGCCCACATCACCTCGC